>CAYSHP010000006.1:0-72271 GCA_964430875.1 uncultured Halanaerobiales bacterium | reverse complement strand
TTATTCGAATTAAATTTTAAAAAATCTCTAAAAATTATCTAAAAATTTATGAAAAAAAGATTATCAAATATCATGATATTCGTTTTTTCAATTACTTTATTGTTTTCCACTTTCAGTCTGGCTCAAACTAATCCAGAAAAACTTTTAAAAGAAGCTCCGAAACAAAAGAATTTTCCTAATGCAGATGGAGTATATATAGAAAACATAACTAAAATAGACCATACTGGTGAAAAAAGCAGGATTACACATCGAAAAGTTATAAAAGTATTTAATAAACGCGGTGTAGAAAGTTATGGAGAATTCAAAATCAGGTTTAATAAAAGCAACGAAAAGATTAAGATAATAGAAGCAAAAACAATAACAGAAGAGGGAGAAGTAATAAAACCAAAAGAAATGGCAATTAATGAAATTACTCCTCCGGAAGCTGCTAATGCTAGTATTTATTCGGATGCAAGAATAAAAGTGATTTCAATGTCAGGTGTAGAACCAGGTAGTATCTTAGTATGTGAATATGAAAAAATCAAAGATAGTTATGCAATTGAAAATGAGTTTTGGAACTATCAATTAATGCAGTATACAGATCCAATCCAGACTAATCGAATTGAACTAAAAGTACCTAAAGGAAAAGATATAAATTATAAAGTGAAAAATGGTGATATAAAGCCTGATATAAAAACAAAAGATCAATATAAAACATATATATGGGAAAATAATGATACTGCAGCAATTATAAAAGAGGAGAACATGCCTTCATTATTAAATATTGCTCCTTTATTAGAAATTACTACCATAGAGGACTGGAAACAAGTTAGTGAGTGGTACAATTCATTAATAGAAGGTCAGTATGAAGTTAATAAGGAGATTAAAAATAAAATAAATGAATTAACAAAAAATAGTAGCAATAAAGAAGAAAAGATGAAAGCTTTATATAATTATGTAACTTCACAAATTAGATATATAGGTTTACAGTTTGGAGAGAGTGGATATAAACCATATTCGGCGACCACCACATTTGAAAACAAGTATGGGGTCTGTAAAGAAAAAGCAACTTTATTAATAGCTATGTTTAAAGAAATTGGCGTAAAGGCAGAACCAGTATTAATAAATAGAGGCTCTGCAAAATTAGATACCAATCTACCTTCACCTGCATTATTTAACCATATGATTGTATATTTACCAAATCAAAATATATATCTTGATCCTACTAGTAAAGGAACGATGTATGAGGTACTGCCAGGTGATCAAGGCAAAAAGGTATTTTTACCTGAAAGTAATCAATTAACTAAAACGTCCATTTCTAAGGCAGAACAAAATACTTCTCTTAGTATACAAAAAGTAAATTTACGAGAAGATGGTAGTGCAGAGATTAATTATAAGGAAACTATGATAGGTTTATATGGATTTACTTATAAAGGATTTTATCAGCAATATAAAGATAAACAACTTGATAGATTAATTAAAAGAGGACTTAGTAGAGGTTTTACTAACCCTAAATTAGATGAAATTAAATATACAGGTATAAATAATCTAGATAAAAATCTCAGTTTAGAAATACCAAAATTGAGAGTAGACAATTATGCCGAAAAGATGGGAAATATGTTAACAATTAAACCCTTTAAATTCCCCATAAATTTAACACAGGTAGTAGCTTCCGAAAATAGAAATTATCCAATATATTTAAGTTTTAAACGTAATGTTAAAAGGACCATTAAAATAAATATTCCAGAAGGTTATAAAGTAAACTTTTTACCTAAAAGTCAAAGTTATAATAATGAGGTTGGTTCTTTTGAATTAAATTATCAAAAAAAGGCTAATGAAATAACTGCTAAGTTAAATTTAATATTAGATAGAAAAGAAATATCTGTTAAAGAATATAACTCTGCAAAAAAATTACTTAATAAAGCAAATTCCTCAATTCAAAATCAAATAATGATTCAAAGTAAATAAATAAAAATATAATCCCTGGTTAATAAAAACCAGGGATTATTAAATTAACTAATCATTAAGTTTAATAATTTAAATTATAAAAGGTATTATTGCTAAAATCCAGAATATTACATATAGAGGCAAAAAGAAACAAATAATAAAAATATTTTAATTATATTATGAGGGGGTAACTTTCTTGGGAAAACATTTTGATAAAGAAGAGGTTGTAGAAAAGTTATATAATTATACAGAACTGCTGGTAATAGAACAACTTGCAGAATTATTAGAAGAAGAAAAATACGAAGATGTTTGTAAATGTGAAAAATGTATTTTAGATATGTGTACATATGCCTTAAATAGATTAAGACCCCAGTATATAGTTTCTCATAAGGGAGAAGTATATACTAAAATTAAAGATTTTAATCAACAGTCAAAAGTTGATGTTATGTCAACAGTAGCAAAAGCTATTGAAGTAGTATCAGAAAATCCACATGATTAACAAAACTAATCATTAAATAATATACAAATTATTGATAAATATAAAATTATGTGGTATTATATAAAGTACAAAAATAAATAGTTCCTTATCACGAAAAGGCAATCTTTACTGAAAGGTAAAGTGCGCAAAGCTTATGGAACCTAAGATCATAAAGGTTATGGTTGCCTGAGTTGCCGAAGAGGGAACAGGATTTTATACCTGTCTCTTTTTAAGAGGCATTTTTTTATTCTGTTCCTCCAGTAGGGTAAATCCATCGAGAGGTGGAGACACAAAGCCACGGGTCTGATTAAAACAGATAGCCGGGTTATAAAGGAGGGAAAAAATGTTAAAACACTCGATAATTTTTTTAATGATGATTGCATTACTAATTTCCTTTTCTGCTGTAGCTTTTGCAGAAGTTGAGGGAAAGGCTCCCCAAAATTCAGCTGGTGTAAAAGTTTTGGTTGAGTACGATGGTTCAATAACTGAATATTTAGGAGAATTAGTAATCTTATTTCTGCAAATATTGCCAGATGCTGCTGAAAATGGTAATGCTGATAATCCAATAGTGGTAGCCGGAAAATAACATTAATTTAAGGTGGAAATTAAAATAATAACTTATACTATCATCCCAATATATTTTTCTAAGGGTTGATTAGTATAAGTATTTTTTTATCTATATACATAGTAAACTATATATTGACTATATCTAATTTTAAAACAAAGGTTAAAATTTTTTCTATTGACTATTTTTTTCAAAAAACTTTTGTTCAGCTTTTAAAAATGCTTCTACTGCCTTAGGAGAAAATTGTTTTTCTTTTTCAAATTTAATTTCTTCGATAGCTTCTTTACGACTAAAAGCCCTTTGATAGGGTCTTTCATAAGTCATAGCATCAAAAGCATCAACTACACTTAAAATTTGAGCTTCAATTAAGATTTCATTTCCCGATAAACCTTTGGGATAACCGAAACCGTCCCACCTTTCATGGTGTTGATTAATTATTTCAGCTATTTTATGAAAATAACTTTTATTAAAATGTTCTAAAATAATTTCTTTACCCCATTTAGTGTGTTTTTTCATAAGTTCCCATTCTTTTTTAGTTAACTTGTCAGGTTTTTGTAGTAATGAGGAAGGTACTTTTGCTTTTCCAATATCATGTAAAAAAGAAGCGAAACCGAGATTAAATATTTTTTTCTCTTCTAAGCTTAATTCAATAGCTGTTAAACGACTTAATTTTTGCAGCCGATCACAGTGTTCTCTTGTTTCTACATCTTTTTCTTCAATTTTTTCATTTAGAGATATAAGTTCTTTTATTCTTCTTTGCTCACTAGCAAAGATTGGATTAGAAGTTATATAAAGTAAAGTGGTATCTGTTATTGTTTTAAAATATTTTTCTTGTTCACCACTTCGGGCACTTATAGAATCACCTTTAGTTAAAACTATATTTTCTTCTTCATAAACTACTTTTCCGGCAAGTATATAAAATAATTCAAAGTTGCCTTTTTCCCCACCTCTTACCTGAAAAGTTCTATCAGCAATAATATTTTGTTTAATTATTTCAATATTTTTATCTTTATCTATTAGATAAAGCTGAGTTGATATTTTTTCAACTTTGTCCAAAAAGTCATCCTTTTTATTAATAAATACACTTCCTGGTCGAGAAGACAGAATTGGGTAATTAATGTCAGAATTATCATTTTTAATTTTTGTCAATAATTTTTCTAATAAACTATCAAAATCATTACCATCCCGAGGCCAATTAACACTTGCAATTTGAGGAGATAAGGATAATTTTTTATTATCAATATTAAATTTTCTACTTTTTAACATATTCTTTATTTTAGAATTTATAGTTTGTTTTTCATTAAACAAAATTATCTTATCTTGCTCCAAACAGTATAACTCAACATATTTATTAGAATAATTTTTTAAAATTGATATTATTTTACTGAATAATTTTATATAATCAGAGTAACTTAGGTTAAGTTCTTTAAAGTCAAATAAATATAATGTTAGATTAAAACTCTCTATATTTTTATTACTTTCCATATTTTTAATTTTTTCATATAAGAGGTCTATGCTTTCTATGTTCTTCCAAAGATTTATTTTATCTTTTTTGTTTATTGATTTCATATTATTAATCACCTTTCATCAGGGATTATTTTATTATATATAATTGCTTGATTAATAACTTATTCAATGGTTAGTAGATTAATAAAGATTCTTTATATTTTTTATTATACAATAGAATTACCTTTTGGACAAACAAATATTGCAAATTATTTTCTTATCATATATTTTTAAAGGAATAATAGAAGTGTAAAAGAATAAATAATATATAAGATGTAAGTGAAATAATATACCCATTTTACTTTAATATCTAAGGGGGAGTGATTAGATGAAAACGATGGGAGATATATTATTAAAAGGAGATGCATTTTCAGAAATTGTGATTGGTAATACTGCCCTTGTTAGAGCTATGGTTGAATCAGGTACTAGAGTTGTTACTTCTTATCCCGGCTCACCAATGCCAGAAACGGCTGAGGCAATCAGAAGTATACCTAAAGAAAAGCGTCCATTTTACTTTGAATTTTCAACAAATGAAAAGGTAGCTACTGAGATTGCTTTTGGGGCGGCTGTAAATGGACATTTTTCTACTGTATTTTTTAAAAGTGTAGGATTAAATGTGGCTGCAGATAGCTTTGTTCAGCTTCCTTTGATGAAATTAAAGGGAGGAATGGTAGTGGTTATTGGTGATGACCCAGGAGCTAATTCATCACAAAATGAACAGGATAACAGACATTATGGCCATCTTTCCTATATGCCAATTTTTGAACCATCTAATCCACAAGAGGTTTATGAATATTATAAAGAAGCAGCGGCTCTTTCCCAAGAAAGAGAAATGCCGGTCATATTAAGATTAAGTACACATGTCTGTCACGCAAAACAAAAAGTTAAATTTAGTGATTATACACAAAAGGATTTTGATAAAACGCCTAGATTTTCTAGTAATAATGAAAATTATGTTCCGATAACTTCTAAAGTTTTTCCGATGAAAAGGAGAGCCTTAAAAAGGATAGAAGAATTTAAAGATTATGCTGACCAATCTAATCTAAACGAAATAATAGATAATAATAATAAAAAGAGAGGTATTATTACAATGGGAGTACCATATCTATCATTACGTGATGTAATGGAAGATATGGATGATAAAGCAGATATATTGAAACTCGGTATAATATATCCTTTACCTAGAAAAGTAATAACTGAATTTTTAAGAGAGCATAAAGAAGTAAAAGTATTAGAGGAATTAGATAATGTATTAGAAAAAGAAATTAAGGTTATTGCCTTTGAAGAAGGAGTTAAAAGTAATATAATTGGAAAAGTTGATATAGAAGATTGGATTAATGAATATACCCCTGATAAAGTACAAGAAGTGATGGCTAAGACCTGGCCAGACACTTTTAAAGAAAAGGATTTAATCAGATTTTCAGAAGATGTAGAAAATCGTCCGGCTCAATTATGTCCGGGCTGTGGACATAGATCCGCTTTTTATGCAATTAAAAAAGCTTTATCTGATGAAGATATAACTGTAGCTGATATAGGGTGTCATACCCTCGGATTTTTACCGCCTTATGAGATGGGAGAAGTCTTACTTTCTATGGGACATTCCACTTCAACTGGTACAGGTCTATCATTATTTAATGAAGATAGAAAAGTAGTATCATTTTTAGGTGATTCTACTATGTTCCATGCAGGATTACCGGGTATTGTAAATGCTGTATTTAATGATCATAATTTAACATTAGTAATAATGGAAAATGGAACTACAGCTATGACGGGCCATCAAAACCATCCTGGAACCGGTGAAAACTTCAATGAAGAGGTAAAACCAGTTTCAATTAAAGAAATGTTGGAAGGTTTTGGGGTAGAAAATGTATATCGAATAGATACTTATGCTCAATCTAAATTAACTGAAATCATGAAAAAAGCGGTAAATGAAAAAGGCTTTAGTGTTGTGATTGCTACTCATCCTTGTATGTTAAAGTTTACCAGGGTAGCCAGAAGGGACGGTTCATATAAGGATAATAAGGCTAATATTGACCAAGAAATATGCAGGCAAATCCATGAGTGTGTACAAGAATTTGGTTGTCCTTCCTTTAGTATAGATGAAGAGGGTAGAGTTACTGTAAATGAGGATCTTTGTATTGGAGATGGATCTTGTTTACAAACCTGTCCAACAGATGCTATTGGTATAAAACAAAAAGGAGGGAAGTAAATAATGGAAAATAAGGATAGAATAAATATTTACATGATTGGAGTAGGTGGTCAAGGAATTGGCCTATTGAGTGAAGTTCTAATAAGAGCAGCAGATTATGCTAAATTAAATGTTAGAGGTGTAGATACACATGGTTTAGCCCAAAGAGGCGGGACTGTTCAATCTCACCTTAGGGTAGGAAAAGGCATATATTCACCTTTAATTCAAAAAGGTACTGCTGATATTGTTATAGCTTTAGAAAGAACAGAAGCTTTAAGAGGTTTACAAAGTTATTTAAAAGAGGCTGGAACTTTAATATATTATAATACTTCCTGGCAAACTTTAGATGTAAGATTAGAAAATACTAATGAAGTAAAAAAAGTGGATATTAATAAAGCAGCGGAAAAGTTAAACGCAGAGGTAATTGAAGTCTATAAAGAAGACCTTGATGACACAAGAATGCAAAATGTTGTATTATTAGCAGAGATTTTAAAACAAGATATCTTATCAGGTATTAAAAAAGAAGACTATATTAATGCTTTAAAAGATTTAATGAAGGTAAATAAATTGGAAAACAACCTTAAACTATTTAGATCTATACTTAAATAAAGTAAGATTTATTTATAATTTATAACTAGAAAATAATGTAAATTCTTGAAATTAGAATTCATTAAATTTATAATGATATTAACTTCACTAATTAGGAGCCCATCGTATGCATGAAATTGCTGAATTAAAAGAGAAAATTAAACAGCTAAATAAGAGAGTTAATGAATTAAACAAGAGTTTTGAAAGAATTATCAATTTTTCTAATAAACTCAATGAAATAAGTATTGAAGATGAAAAAATATTTTGGTCAAAACTCTTAAAGACAGCTATGAATTTAATCAAAAAGGCTGATTATGGTAGTGTTTATAAATATGTAGATGGTAAAGTAAAATTTTTAGATACTGTTGGACATAATCTTGCTGTGCTTAAACAGATTGCAATAGATGAGAGTGTATTTCAGCTGTCTGACCGCAAAAATCAAGTCTCTATTATTAGTGAAGTAATAGATATTACAAAAGACTCAACCGATAATAATACTTATTCAAAATTAGAAGAGGCATCAAAACCAATTAAAGATTCCATTACTTTTGATTTATACTTTAAAGAGCAAGCAGTAGGTGGCATAACTTTAGATATTGATGAAAATAGAGATGTTAATTTTAGTAAAGAAGATAAAAAAGTATTAAATTATCTTTTGAATATCACAGAAGCCTTTTATAGAAAAGATGTTGAAAAAAGATTAAAAGAACATCAAGCATATTTCCAACAATTGTTTAATGAGTCAACCGAAGCAATTGCTCTCTTAGATAATAAAAGCAAGATTATTAAAGTAAATAAAAGTTTTGAAAAAGTATTTGGTTATCAGGCAAAAGAGATTAAAGGGAAGAACATAGATGATCTGATAACTCCCGAAGAAAAAATAGAAGAAGGCATTAATAATACCAAAAAAAATATTGCAGGCAAAGAAGTGAAGTTAGAAACAATTAGAAAGACAAAAGAGGGTAAAAGAATTTTTGTTTCCATGCATTCTTTTCCCATAAAATTAGGTAAAGGCCAAATAGGGATATATGCCATATATAATGACATAACTGAAAGAAAAGAAACTGAAAGAAAGTTAAGAAGACAAAAAGCATTCTTTCAACAATTATTCGATGAGTCAACTGAGGCAATTGCTCTTTTAGATAATGAAAATCAAATCCTTAAGATAAATAAAAGTTTTGAGAATTTATTTGGTTATTCACAATCAGAAGCAAAAGATAAAAACATAGATGATCTAATAGTGCCTGAAACTAAAAAAGAAGAAGGACAAAATTATACTAAAAAAGTCTTAAATAATCAGGACATTGAAAAAGAATCGGTTCGCAAAACAAAAGAAGGTAAAACAGTAGATGTTACAATACATGCTTTCCCAATTAGTTTAAAAGAAGGTCAAATTGGCTTATATGCAATTTATAATGATATTACCCAAAGAAAAAAAGAAGAAGAAGAGATTAAATACTTATCTTTTCATGATCAAATGACTGGATTATATAATAGAAGATATTTCGAAAGTGAAATGGAAAGGTTAGATAATTCAAGGTTACTACCAATTAGTATTATTATGTCTGATATTGATGGTTTGAAAAAAGTAAATGATAAATTTGGTCATGCCAGAGGCGATAAATATATTAATCTAGTTGCTAGTGAGATAGACAATGCAGTAAGACAAGAAGATATACTTGCTCGGGTGGGAGGAGATGAATTTGCAATTTTACTCCCTCAAACAGACGAAGATGAAGTTAAAAAAATAGAACAAAGGATACAAACCAATGTTAATAAATTAGATGAAAAATATGAGTTTCCGATTAGTATATCTACTGGTTTCGGAGTAAAAAAGGATCACAAAACAGAACTTGAAGAGGTCTTTAAAGAAGCTGATTACTTCATGTATGAAATGAAAAACAGAAATTGATCTTTAGCCATATTATTTGTTAAAAATAATATGGCTTATTTATTTGTAGAGAATAATCAACAGAATCTTCAGATAGACCAAGACCAATAAGAAAATTAAAGGAAGAGCCACTTTGATTTGTATAATTAGTTCCTAAATATAAGGAGGATGCATTTATACTGGTACCAATTATTTTGTCATTATTTTGATATGAACTAGAAGTTATAGACTGTTCGATTCTAGTGTTTAAAGATAAGTTTTGACTTAAAGCATATGCTAAGCCTAAAGAATATTGTAATGTATCACCTGGATTATAATTATCTTTTTCTATATTCCAAAAGTAATTTACACTGCCAAAAAAGACTACAGGATCTAATTGTTTTATATGACTTATGCCTAATTTTAAACCATAATAATTAGAACCAAAATTCATATCGGTTTCATTACCATATTCCTGCCCGGTAGTTGTTTTAACTCCTATATTAAATTTAGTATTTTTGCTTTTAATATTTGTATTTAAATTGATCATAACATCGCCTAAACCATGAGAAGTTTTTATTTTTTCAGTGGGTTCTCCATTTTCAGTAGTGTCCGCATATTTTATTACACTTTTTCTTTGTACTTTATAAGGTATTACTATTTCAAAACTTGATCTTTGATTTTTATATCTTAATTTTAAATTGGAAGTCAAAATATCCCTTCTGATTTTTCTAACTTCCAGCTTTCCTATATTTACCACTTCAACTACACTATATCCACTCACATTTAATCTGTTATTAGAACTATGCGAATAAGAAGTACCTATTTCTATTTCAAAGGGACTTTTTGCTTGACTAAAGTTTGTTTGCAAAATAAAGCTTGAGAATAAAAACATTATTAATAAAGAAAAAATTATTATATGCTTTTTCATTTTGTTTACCCCCAGATCATTTATTAAATACTAAGTAAAAATATCCCCCATATTAATGGAGGATATTCTTTTATTAACCATTAATTTTTAAGATTGACCATATTTTTAATATCAGATAGTTCAAGATTTTCAACTTCTTCAATATTATAGATATTAATCTTTAGGTCTACTACATTATTTATTGTATTTTCATTTCCGGAAACATTTGTTATATTCATAACTCCTGAGGCATGTTTAAAGGCGTTATCTTTATTACTACTGTATCTAAATTTTACATTTGATGAATTTATTTGTTCTATACTAAAATTTTGCCCCATACCTCTAATACCTGATAATTCCTTTTCATTTAAACTATTTAACCCTTCGGGAATTTCGGCAGCTGAAATAGGAGTTATAATAATTGAGACCATTAATACCGACATAATCAATTTAACAATTAATTTTTTATGCATGATCTCCCTCCTACCTTTCATTTTTACAATTTAAAAACCAGATAAATTAAAATTCTTTATGATCTTTTGGTAATCTAGTCCAATTATTTTCAATTAAATTAAATATATGATTTTCTTGTGGTAAATTAGGCTTTTCAAAACTGCTGAAATTATTATTTCCAATACTATTTTTACTTTCTATTGCTAGTAATGTTTTATTCCATTGTGATTTAAATTTTTCAATACTAAGATTTAAATTTCCAAGAGCTGGATCCGCTATTTTTACAGAATTGGTTTTAACTTCTTTAATAACTACAAAGTGAGGTCCTTTAGGGGAATTAAGAAGCACAATTATTGGTAGATCTAATTTTCTTATGGCTTTAATATCTCCTTTTAGACCATAAGCTTTATAACCTAAAAACTCAGCAGCCATCTTTAAATCTAATAAAGTAAAACCAGCACTATTTTTTAAAGTGTCAATATTTTTAATGTTTTTTATTATATTTATTATTTCTTGTTCTGAAATTTCATCATTATAGTAATATTGAAATATGGTTGCTAATGAAGCTGAGCCACAACTTACATCATATTTCTGTTTAACTATTTTATGAAATTTAATTTCAGTTTTACTTTTTATATTTCTAGTTATTGTAGGGCCAGAGGAGAACACCTGAAATTTTACATTTCCTGCTTTGACTAAACCAACTGTACTGAATATTAAAAATAAAATGATAATAATAATTAAAGGTTTTTTGTTTTTCATTTTAAATTCTCCCCTTTTACATTGATAAATAGAAAAGCAGGGTGATTACACCCTGCTTTATTTGTTCTTGTTATAGTTCGGGAGCTGCAAAGGCTGCTCCAATATTTACCTCTACATTAGATTGAACGACATTTGCATTACCAGCAGCTTGTTGAACAGTAGTAATACCAGTTGCATTACGGAAAGCGTTACCAGATATTGTATCAACTCTGGTATAGTCTCTTTCCATAATTAGTACTTCTTCTACTTCAACTTCCTGAGCGCTTAATTCAAATTCATCTGCTTCTTCTAAGCCTTCAATAGTAACATTACTTTCTAAAACACTAGCATTACCAGCAGCTTGTTGAACGGTTGTTATACCTAGTGCATCTCGGAAGGCATTATTGGTAATAAGATCATCTCTGTAATAGATTTCTTCTCCGATATAAATTTCTTCAGTCTCAGCATCATCAAAGATTACATCTTCCCCATAATAATAGCCGGGCATTTCTTCATTATTAAATGCCTCCTGGGCTACAGCTGGAACAGCGACTAATACCATCAGAACCATCAATGCAGTGCCAATACCTAACAATTTTCTCATTTTAAAACCCTCCTAAGTTTTTGTAATTAAATATTTTTGAATTGAAAACTCAATAATTCCAAAAGGAAGTAATTAAATATTTTTGTTTCTACCTTTCGAGTTAATTATTTTGTTTTCAATTCAGCTTGCTTATATCATAACAACCACTTATCAGAAAATAATTACAACAAACTCACATGAAAATCACAAAATTTAACAGATGAATTTAAAATATGGTAATTATAAGTTTTAATATACTTATAGTGGGATAAATTATTTATTTAATCATAAAATACTCATGAAAAAATCATTATTAGATTTATAAGATAACATATGATAATAAAACTTGATAAAATTACTAAGGTTTGTTAAAATTAATTTAAAAGAAATGAAGATAGGTATTCACAAGAAATTTATATTATTTATTTTTAAAAAGTAATTATTATTCTAGACATTAGTTATCCAAAAAGATAAATTGGTGGGGTATTATGGATAACATATTAGAAATTTATACCTTAGGTAAGTTTAAAGTTGAATATAAGGGCAAAATATTATCTCCCAAAGAAAAATTTAATTCAAAACCGTGGTTATTTTTCAAATATTTAATTACTGGAAAAGAAAAAAACTTACATTCTGAAGTTATTAGTAATGATCTTTGGCCTAAAAAGAATATTAAAAAACCCAAACATGCTATTACAAATTTAGTATACAGATTAAGAAAACAACTAAATTTATTTAATAATGAAGAAAGTGATCAATATATAATCAACTCTAATGGGAACTGCTTTTTTAATCAGGATGCAAACTATTGGTTAGATATCGAAGAATTTATTGCAATGAGTAAAAAAGCAACTAAGTTAAAAAAGAATAATCCAGCCCAAGCGATACCTTTATATAAAGAGGCCTTAAACTTATATCAAGGAGATTATTTACCAGAAATACCTTATCAAGAGTGGGTTATACCTTATCGAAATAATTACCACTGGTTATTTGTTGAAAAAGTTCTAGAATTCATTAATTTATTGAAAAAATATGAAAGATATAGAGAAATAGAGTCAATAGCTGAAAAAGCTTTAAATATAGAATCTTATGAAGAAGAACTTCATAGTAATTATTTAGATGCTTTAATTAAGTTAGGAGAGCATGCACATGCTAGATCACATTATAATTATGCCAATAATCTTTTCAGTGAAAATTTAGATATAAGTAAATCACCTAAACTTAATAATATTTTTACGGAAAATAATAAGAAAAATAATAATTTTATTAATGATATTCAAGGAGAACTAAAAAATAGAAATAATATCAAAGGGGCCTTTAGTTGTAAAAATGATATATTTAGAATGATTTACGAATTAGAAGAGAGACGGAATGAAAGGAGAGATAAACCGGTTTTTATTAGTTATTTAAAATTTGAAAATGAAAATATTTTAAAACAAAATGATTATATTGTAGAAAATATTATTGAAAAAGAATTAAGAAAAGGAGATGTTATTACTCGGTGGGATTTTGATAAGTATTTAATGTTACTTAAGGATATGTCTAGAGCAGATGTAAATAAAGTTATAAAAAGATTGAAAGAAGAGATTAAAGAAGAACTTAAAATAAATAAGGAAGATATTAGATATAATTTTGATAGCATATAAAAAAAGCAGCTTTAAAGCTGCTTTTTATCTAAAGATATTTAATTATCAATCTATACAAAGTTAGAAATAAAATGGTCTACTAAGTTGAAAAGAGAAATCGGCAGCATCTTCAGTTAAACCAGTACCTATTATTACATCAAAGGGAACACCTTTTTGTGAAACATAACTTCCTCCCATATATAAAGTTGCAGAATTAGAACTTGATTCTATAACTGTTCTTCCATTATTTACTGTACTTCCTGTTAAAGTATGCTCAAAGCGGGCATTAACAGAGAAATTTTGTGTTAATGCATAGGCTACCCCCATTGAATATTGTATTGAATCTCCAGGATCTACATTATATTGTTTTATATTCCAAAAATAATTAGTACTTCCAAATAGTACTATGGGATCAATAGGTATCATATGTGATATACCCAATTTGAATCCATAATGACCAGATGTAAATGACATACCTGATTTAGGATCATACCATTTACCCGTAGAAGTTTTCAATCCTAGATTTACTTGAGTATTTTGCAGATGTACATCACCATATTTGATATCTGTTTGTATATTTAAAAGTATATCACCCAAACCATTCCCGCTTAATACTTCTCTAGTCGGTTCATTTGTGTCAGAATCCACATCTGCATACTTAATAATTTCATCTCTTCTAAAGGTATAAGGTATTATCAATTCGACACTAGTTTCAGGTGTGGTGTGTCTTAATCTTATATTTGTTGATAGTATATCTCTATTTATTTTTCTAACTTCAAATTTTCCTACATTTAATACTTCAATTACACTATAACCTGATACCGCTAATCTATTATTTGAACTATGTAAATAAGATAAACTGACATCTATTTCAAAGGGACTTTTGGCCTGTACTATTTCTCCTATACTAAAATTAATAAAAATTAAAAAAAGAAGCAAAGTAAATAAAAAGACTAATATTTTTTTCATAAGTTATACTCCTCTCAATTTTATAAATTATAATTCGCTATTAATATTATTAATCCTTTTTAATTATAGTAAAAAAGGACCCTCCATCCTTAAAAATGGAGGGTTGAAAACATTCTTTATTTATAAATTCATTTCTTGAAGATATTGTCCAAGATCATCAATATCAATATTTATGTTTCCATTAATATTCATAATCCATACTTTTAGGTCTATGATATTTTGAACTGTATTACCATTACCAGAAACATTGCTGACACTAATAATACCTGAGGCATTTTGGAAAGCATTGTCTCTATTTCCACTATAGCTAAACTCATAACCGTTTTCTGCAATTTCGACAATTTCAAATATATTTCCCATTCCTTCTATAGCAGCCAATTCAGAATCAGAAACCTTTTCAAATTCTGCGGGGAAATCAGCAGCTGTTATAGAAGGTGATAAGAGTATTAACATAAGAATCATAAACAACAAACCACTGATTTTAAATGTGTTTTTCATTATCCCCCTCCTTAACTTTTAAAGAGATTATTATAATATATCCTAGTCTAAAATTCTATATGGTTAAAAGGTATTCTTGTCCAACTATCATTTAAAGTCCTCATAATATCTTTTCCTCCTGTTATAAGAGGTATTTCATAAACTTCAAGATTATCATTTAAGACTTTATTTCGGCTTTCAATTGCCAATAATATATTATTCCATTGTTTTTCAAACTTATCAATTTTAATGGACTGATTACCCAAAGCAGGGTCAGCCACTTGTACAGAGTCTTCATTGATTTTTCTAACTACTACAAAATGAGGACCCTGAGGTGCTTCTAAGAGAACAATCATTGGCAAATTAATTTTACTAATAGCTGCAAGACTACCTTTTAAACCATGAGCTGTGTATCCAAAAAACTCTGCAGCCATTTTTAAATCTAGCAGATTAAAACCAGATTCATTTTTTAGACTACTAATATTTTTAATTCCCAAAATCATATCGATGATTTCTTGTTCACTTACCTCATCGTTATAATTAAATTGAAATATAGTAGCTAAGGCGGCTGATCCACAGCTTATATCATATTTTTGTTTGACGACATTTTTAAACCTTAATTCAGCGATACTTTCAACAGTAGTATTAATTCTCATACCGGAGGAAAAAATCCTAAAGCTAACGTTGTCAGCAAAGGTAAATCCACTTATACTGAAAACCAATAATATTATTAAGATGTTTATAAATATTATTTTATCAACTTTCATAAATTTTCCTCCTTATAAGAATTATTCTACTATACTTAACAAGGAAACTAGAGCAGGGTATATCAAATACCC
This sequence comes from uncultured Halanaerobiales bacterium, assembly GCA_964430875.1. GTDB lineage: Bacteria > Bacillota > Halanaerobiia > Halanaerobiales > M55B127 > M55B127. Next base: position 56,553 of record CAYSHP010000006.1, on the reverse strand, counting down.
TGCATTTTATATCAAACTATTTGCTACATGGGCAAATTGGAGCTGGAGCTGGATGACAGAAAACAGATGGATTTACTTCTATATCAACAATAGCTTGTTGTAGATTTGCATTACCTGAGGATAGTTGAGTTGTTATAATACCAACAGCATTAGCGAATGCGCCGCCACCTATCATATCATATCTCATATAACCTTTTTCTAGGAATAATACTCCATTAACACTTTGTCCTACTGGTACTAGGTCAATATCACCCAAGTATTTAACATCTGCATAAATAGCAGCAGATTGTAAATTTGAATTACCAGATGACATTTGAGTGGTTACTATGCCATGAGCATTTGCATATGAACCACCATTAATTACATCGGATCTTTCATAATTTTTTTCCATAAACATTACACCATTTACACTTTGGCCACCTAAACCTTGACCTAAACCACAGAATTTTACATCAAAATCAACCATATCTTTATCATCAAATAAGTCTTTGTCAACACTATTATCATCACGGTCGTCTACCCATGTCCAGAAATCAGGATAGCATAAAGTAGAATCATCAATATCAACTAACTCATTAAGAGCTAAAACTGGCATAGCTACCAATACAATAAACATCAAAACAAATATACCAATACCTAATTTTTTCATTATTTAACACTCCTTATGTTTTTTTATTTTAAGATACCAAACTACTTAATTCGGTCCGCCCAATAATCACCGGCATAAAACTTATTTTTCAACCCCCTCCTTTTTTTATATTTTTATAAATTCCCTGCTTGTTTTAATAATAGCACTTAGGTATCATTTCTATGTCTTGTGATAATCACAAATAAATTAATTTTTTTAATAAATATTTTCCATAAAAGTAATTAGATTGTATATATAGAAGTTCTTAATATATTAATAGTAAAAATAATCATATGATTATCACAAGTTAATCTTATATCGAATGTATAATTAACAAAATTTAGTATATTTATATTGATTAAATAAAAATTTCGTGATATAATTAAAGTTAACTTATAAAAGAGAATTAAAAATATATATATTTAAATTTAAGCTATGGTAAAGATAATGATAAATTTTTCTTGCAATGTTTTTTCATTGTATTTACTATAGCTTTTATTAATTTATTAACTCTCATTTCTATACCATATACAGTTACCCCAAAAACCACTGAAAGGGGTGATTTTATGGATGAACCTTTAAGGATTTATACTTTAGGTGAATTCAAGGTTAAATGTAATGGTAATCTATTATCTCCGCATAATAGATCAAATGATAAACCATGGCTATTATTTAAATACTTAATAACAGAAAGAGGGAAAAATATACATCCTGAAATTATTATGAATAATCTTTGGCCTGACCAGAATATAAAAAACCCTACACATACAGTAACAAATCTTGTGTATAGGTTAAGGAAAAATTTAAATTCAAAAGAAAAAGATTGCCAATACATTATAAACTGTCAGGGAAGATGTTTTTTTAATAAAGAATCAGAATATTGGTTAGATATTGAAGAGTTTATCAACTTATGTAAAAAAGCAAATTTAGTCAGTAAAGAAAAACCAATAGAAGCGTTTGAATATTATGAACAAGCCTTTAATATGTATAATGGAGATTATTTGCCCGAGATACCGTACTATGATTGGGTTATACCCAGTAGAAATAATTATCACTGGTATTATATTGAAAATGTAATAGAATATATTAAACTATTAAAAGAATATGACCGGCATGAAAAAATAATAGAGGTCTGTGAAAAAAGTTTTAATATTGAACCATTAGAAGAAGAAATACACACCATTTATATGTCTTCTCTATTAGAGCTTGGTAAAATTGGACATGCTAGATCTCATTATAAATATGCAAAAGAATTATTTAATAAAAATTTAGATTTGAGTAATATGCCAAAGTTAGAAGAGTTATATAATAAAAATTTTGATAAGAATTATCTAAATATAATACAAGATAAATTAAATGAAAGAGATAATATTAGGGGAGCATTTATATGTTCTAATGATATCTTTAGAATGATTTATAAATTAGAAAAAAGAAGAGCAGAAAGAAATAATAAGTCAATATTTTTGGCATATATAAAATTTGATAATCAAAATTTTATAAATAATAACATATATTATATTGAGAAAACATTAGAGACTGAATTAAGAAAGGGAGATATAATAACAAAATGGGACAAAGATCAATATTTGATGTTGTTATTAGAATTAACTAAATCTAATGCTTCTAAAGTATTAAAAAGAGTATGTGATTCGATTTGTTCAGAGACTGGAATAGATGAAAAAGAGTTACAAATTAATTTTCAAAATGTATAAATTAAATTAAACAGCTTTAAAGCTGTTTAATTTTTATTAGGTGTATAATTAATCAAAAAATCAGCATTAATAAAAATTAGAAAAACTTGATAACATTGATAATAATTATATATATGTTATAATTAATCAGTATTAAGGTTTGATTATTATTTTAAACAAGGAGAATAAATAATGAAATTTCCAAAATTAAAGATAGGAGATTTGGTTCCTAAATACCCTATTATACAGGGCGGTATGGCCATTAGAATATCTATGGCTAAACTAGCAAGTGCAGTAGCTAATGAAGGTGGTATCGGTGTTATAGCTGGAACTGCCTTACCGGTAGATGAATTAAAAGCCGAAATTAAAAAAGCAAAGAGTATGACAGATGGCATATTAGGTGTTAACATAATGTTTGCTGCTAAAGAGTTCAAAAAGTTAATAACTGCTTCTGTAGAAGCAGGTATTGATGTAATAATTTCTGGAGCAGGTTTTTCAAGAGATATGTTTACGATTGGAAAAAAATATGATATACCCATAATACCAATTGTTTCATCACTTAGATTAGCTAAAATTTCTGAAAAACTAGGTGCAGATGCAATTGTTATAGAAGGGGGAGATGCAGGCGGACACCTCGGTACAGATGAAGATGCCTTACCCCTTATAAAAAGGATAAAAGATAAAATTAGTATACCGGTTATTGGAGCCGGTGATATTGTGACACCAGAAGATGTAGATAATATGTTTAAATTAGGGCTTGATGGTGTGCAGATGGGAACAAGATTTTTAGCAAGTGAAGAAGCTAATATAGCAGATAATTTCAAGAAGTTATGTGTAGAAGCTCAAAAGAAGGATATAGTTCAAATCATGAGTTCGGTTGGATTACCTGCTAATGCAATAAAAACTAGATTTACAGAATTAATAAAAAATGGTGTAGCCCCTGAACCGGTAAATTGTGACAACTGTTTAAAGAAATGTACTAAAGAATTTTGTATTAGAGATGCTTTGTTGAAAGGTAGAAAAGGTGATTTAGAAGAAGGTGTATTTTTTACAGGTGAAGGTTTATGGAAAGTTGATGAAATTTTATCTGTTAAAGAAATATTTGAAAAAATAAAAAAATATAAAAGCTAATAATAAAATATGACATACTCCCCTTATGGTAGAGAGATTGAATATTAATAATCTATTTACTATAAGGGTTTTTTTATGTTAAAAACTAAAAAAAATAAAAAAATTTGAAATTTATGCAGGAAAATAATGAAATAAAAAGAAATATACATATGTTAGTTATTTTAAGTGTTAAATTAAGTATTAAATTAAGTTTTGAAAGGGTAATAACTATGGATAAGATTAAAATAGGAAATTCTAAATTTATTAAAAACTTAAATCAGTCTAGTATATTGAGACTGATCAATGAATATGGACCAATTTCTCGTAAAGAATTGTCAGAAAAAACAGAATATAGTGCTGCTACAATATCTAACCATGTAAAAACCTTAATTGAAGAAGGGTTTGTAATAGAAAAAGAAAAAGGCCTTTCATCAGGTGGGAGAAAACCAGTATTTTTAACAATCAATCCCAATAAGGGTTACATTATAGGAGTAGATATAGAGGTAAGTAAGGTTAGAATTGTCTCGTTTAACTTAAAATTAAAGGTTGAACAAAAAATTGAATTCTATATTGAGAAGAAAAACACTCCAGATGATATTTTAGAAAAAATTGTTGATAATATAAAAAAGATAATGGATAAAAGAAATATAGATGAGTATGATCTATTAGGTATTGGCTTTGCAGTACCTGGTCTTGTTAATAAAGATAGAGATTTGCTTGAATTTGCTCCTAATTTAGGCTGGAAAGAAGAAAAAATAAGTGAATATATGAATGAAAAATTTAAAGTTCCCATTTTTGTTGAAAATGAAGCGAATGCAGCGGGAATTGGGGAGAAAGAATTTAATTATGATAAAGAAATTAATATGGTTTATGTATCAATTAATGAAGGTATAGGGTGTGGCTTAATATTTAATGGTAAACTTTATCGAGGTGCTTCTGGCAATGCAGGTGAATTTGGCCATATCATTATAGAAAGTGAATCTCAAAGAAGCTGTCATTGTGGAAATAAAGGTTGTTGGGAAACTCTAGCATCAGAAAATTATATATATGACCGATATGTTGAAATTACAGCAGATAAATCTTTAAATATTGATCAAATTTATGAAAAAATCAAAGATAATAAACAAAATGAAGAGATAATTAAACTTTTCAAAAATGTAGGGGAGAATATAGGAATTGGATTAGCAAATATAATTAATAGTTTAAGTCCAGACTTAATGGTTATTGGGGGAAATATTTTAAAGATAAAAGAGTATTTAGATCCAGAAATAAAGAAAACAATAAATGAGAAAACTTTAGCTCTAAACTATGATAAGGTTGAAGTTAAATATAGTAAATTAGGAGAATTAGCAACTGTGTATGGACTTGCTAAGATAATATTTAATAAAAATATGTTAGTAGAAAACAGAAGTTAACTTTTTATTAATATAAATTTCAGAAAATTAATAAATATTAAAAAATTGGCAAAATAATTTTAAATATTACAAAGGAGGATTAAGATGATTGAAGGTAAGGAAAGTGTCAAGTCTTCAAAAGTTTTAAGGTATGGTATGGTGGGTGGAGGCTCAGGTTCTTTTATTGGTGAAGTACATCGCAAAGCAGCAGTCTTTGATAAAAAAGCATGTCTTGTAACAGGTTGTTTTTCAAGAGATTATGAAAATACCAAGAACACAGGGAAAAGTCTTGGTCTAACGGAGGATAGGCTTTATAAAACATATGAAGATATGGCTGAAAAAGAATCTAAAAGAGAAGATCCTATTGACTTTGTTTCGATAGTAACTCCTAATTACTTACATTATGAAATAGCTAAGTTATTTTTAGAAAAAGGAATCAATGTTGTTTGTGATAAGCCACTTACCTTCACTTACGAAGAAGCAGATGAACTAGATGAAATAGCTAAGAAAAACGAACTATTATTTTGTGTTACATATACTTATACAGGTTATCCAATGGTTAAACATGCCAGGGAAATGGTCAAAAGAGGTGACATCGGAGATATTAGAGTAGTAATTGGTGAATATTCACAAGATTGGTTGGCTACTTTAGCTGAAAAAGCGGGTAATAAGCAGGCTTCTTGGCGAACTGATCCCAAAATGGCCGGCCGGGCTAATTGTGTGGGCGATATTGGAAGTCATTTAGAAAATATGGTTTCTTATATAACCGACCTTAATATTGATACTTTATGTGCTAATCTTGATAGATTTGGAAAAGGTAGAGAGTTAGATGATAATGCTGAAATTTTAATTAAATATAAAGGTGGTGCAACGGGAGTTTATTGGTGTTCTCAGGTTGCGGTTGGTCATGATAATGATTTAAAAGTAAGAATTTATGGTACGAAAGGATCTATTGAATGGCATCAGGAACATCCAAATGAATTAAAGGTATCTTATCTAAATAAACCAACTGAAATATTATCAAGAGGTAGGGATGAACTTTATCCTTTAGCTAATGATTTACCTAGAATACCAGCTGGACATCCTGAAGGTTATTATGAAGCGTTTTCTAACATTTACACAAGTTTTGAAGATACTTTATTGGACAAAAAAAGTGGAACTGATTATAAAGATCTCAATATTAAGTTTCCAACAGCGCGTGAAGGAGCACAGGGGGTTAGATTTATAAATAAGACTGTGGATAGTGATGAAGCAGATTCTACTTGGATTAAATTCTAATATTTAACCATTTATATGAGGAGGAATAAATAATGGGAAGACCAGTTACAATCTTTACCGGACAATGGGCAGATTTGGAATTTGAAGAAGTATGTAAATTAATGAGTGATCTAGGATACGATGGATTGGAAATTGCTTGTTGGGGAGACCATATGGAGGTAAAAAAAGCAGCCGAAGATAAAGAATATGTTAAAAAGAAAAAAGAGTTACTTAAAAAATATGATTTAGAATGTCATGCTTTGGGAGCACATTTGGCAGGACAGTGTGTAGGGGCTTTATATGATCCCAGGCTAGATAATTTTGTGCCCGATGAAGTAAAAGGAGACTCTAAAGCAATTAAAGATTGGGCAATCCAGGAAATGAAATATACAGCTAAAGCTGCTAAAAATATGGGCGTAAAAGTAGTAAATGGTTTTACTGGATCACCGGTGTGGAAGTACTTTTATTCTTTTCCACAGACATCAGAAGAAATAGTTGAAAATGCTTATCAGGAAATAGTAGAACTTTGGTCACCAATATTTGATGTTTTTGATGAAAATGAAGTTAAGTTTGCTCTTGAAATACATCCTACTGAAATTGCTTATGATTATTACACAACAGAAAAATTATTTAAAGTATTTAATCATAGAAAAACCTTAGGTATTAATTTTGATCCCAGTCATTTAATCTGGCAGGGAGTTACACCACATCTTTTAATTAGAGATTTTCCAGATAAAATTTATCATGTTCATATGAAAGACGCTGCTGTTACCTTAGATGGTAAAGCGGGTATACTAGGATCGCATTTACCCTTTGGGGATACTAAAAGGGGTTGGAACTTTAGGTCTTTAGGACATGGGGACGTTAATTTTGAAGATATTATTAGAGAGTTAAATAATATTGGCTATAATGGACCTTTATCAGTAGAATGGGAAGATTCTGGAATGGATAGAATTTACGGTGCACAAGAAGCCTTAGAGTTTGTAAGAAGTGTTGATTTCAAACCTAATGAAGCAGCCTTTGATGATGCAATGAAGGGTTAAATATAATAATAAAATTGCTAATTACCGCAGAGAGTAGGTGATTAACTTGCATGAAGTTTTAGTTAAAACAAAAAATATTGCCAAAGAATTTTCTGGTGTCAGAGTATTAGATGATATAAATATTGAAATCAAAAAAGGCGAAATATTCGGTATTATTGGGGAAAATGGAGCTGGCAAATCTACCTTTATCAAAATATTAAATGGTATATATCAACAGACCAAAGGAGAAGTGTTTTTTCAAGGTAAAAAGGTAGATATGGATGTACAAAAAGCCAAAAATATTGGTATTAATACAATTCCTCAGGAGTTTAACTTAATCAATGATTTAAATGTTTATGAAAATATATTTTTAGGTAAAGAGTATCAAAAAAATAGATTTCTATTAGATAAGGATAAAATGCGTAAAGAAACCAATAAATTTTTAAAAGTCTTAGAAACAGAAATTGATCCTAATGAAAAAATTAGTAATTTAAGTGTAGCTCAAAAACAAATGGTTGAAATTGCCAAAGCAGTTGCCTATAATTCTAAACTTTTAATAATGGATGAACCTACTACAGTCTTAACTCCCTTTGAAGTAAAAACTCTCTTTAAATTGATGAAGGATTTAGTAAGTCAAGATATTACTATAATATACATCTCTCATAACTTAAAAGAAGTTAAAGAAATTTGTGATCGTGTTATGGTGTTAAGAGATGGTGAATTTATCTGTCTAGAAGAGGCGGATGACTTAGATGAAAAAGAAATGGCCAATAGAATGGTGGGTAGAGAGTTAAATCAGATGTTTCCCTCTAAAGTAAAAGCAGGTGAAGAGAAAGTTTTAGAAGTAAAAAACCTAAATGTAGAGGGTCTATTAGAAAATATCAACTTTGATTTAAAAAAAGGTGAAATATTAGGATTTTCAGGCTTAGTAGGAGCAGGTAGAACAGAATTAGCAGAAACTATTATTGGGATTAGAGAAAAAAGTAGTGGTGAAATATTTATAAACGGGGAAAAGGTAATTATAGATTCTCCTTCTAAAGCGGTAAAAAATGATATAGCTTATTTACCAGAAGATAGACAGGGAGTAGGCATCTTAACTAATTTTAATGTTCCTAGTAATATAACATTAATATCACTTAAAAATTATACTAAAATTTTAATTAATCACAAAAAAGTAAAAGAGAAAGCAAGATATTATGTAGATGAATTTAATATACAAGCACCTTCCTTGGATATTGCATTAGAGTATTTAAGTGGTGGCAATCAGCAGAAAGTATCTTTAGCAAAGAGTTTAGATACTGAACCTAATATTTTCATATTTGATGAACCAACTCGAGGTATTGATGTAAATGCCAAGATGGAAATATTTAATTTCATTCATGAATTAGTTCAATCAGGAATTTCAGTAATATTTATTTCTTCTGAATTAGAAGAAATAATTGGAATGTGCACACGTGTGGTTGTTATGAGATCAGGTTCTATTACTGGTATATTAGAAGATGAACATATAAATGAAGAAGAAATAATGTATCATGCTACAGGTGTAAAGAGAGGTGCTATTTAAAATTGAAAAATAAAATAGAAAAAGAAAAGAAGAACTTCTGGGATTTATTAAAAAAAATAAACTTTGAAAAATATGGCCCTTTAATAGCTTTGGTTGTACTTTTTATTATTTCTTCTTTTGCCAGTCCTTATTTTTTAAAGTTTAGAAACTTAACTAATATATTAAGACAGGTTTCCTATACCGGTATTATTGCCTTAGGTATGACTTTTGTAATTATTTCGGCTGGAATTGATTTATCAGTTGGTTCCATGACAGCATTAGTGGGCGGAATTGTGATTATGACACTTAATTATTTTGGTGGTGGTATATTTGCAATTTTCATGGCAATAATAGCTGGTATCCTATTTGGACTAGTTTTAGGTGCAATAAATGGTGTAATAATAACAAAATGGAATGTTGCTCCCTTCATTGTGACCCTTGGTACTATGTCTATTTTTAGATCGCTAACCTTATATATTAGTGATGCAAGTGAATTTAGGTCCACCAGCACTATCTTCCCGGAACTAGGTATGGGTTATTTATTAAAACTACCAATTCCGGTCTGGATATTTTTTGGATTAACTATACTTTACAGTATAGTACTCAATCATACCAAATATGGTAGATACATATGTGCAGTAGGCTCTAATCAAAAAGTTGCTCGCTATTCAGCTATTAAAGTTAAATTAACAAAGTTTTTTGCCTATGTAATAGTGGGGATCAATGTTGGAATTACAGCTATTTTATTATCTTCTCGTCTGAATTCCATTAGTTCCTCGGGGGCTGGTACTGGTTATGAATTAGATGCCATTGCAGCTGTAATAATTGGCGGCACGGCTATGTCTGGTGGAAGTGGTTCTGTGGTCGGAACATTAATTGGTGCTATCATATTAGGTATTGTCAATAATATGCTTAATATGATGGGAGTTTCACCTTATTTACAAGGTACTGTCAAAGGACTGGTAATTATTGGTGCTGTCTTAATTCAAAGGAAAAAAGAATAGTTTTATAATCATTTTAAAAAGGGGGTATGAATGAAAATATTTTTTTAATAAAAAAAGGGAGGTAAAAGATTAAAATGAAAAAATTAGCATTAATTTTAACTCTAGTATTGGTCTTTTCATTAAGTTTAACTGTTGTATCTTTTGCTCAGGATGAAATTAGAATTGGTGTTACTATTCCTTCAGCTGACCATGGTTGGACCGGTGGAGTGGTATATTGGGCACAACAGGCTATTGAAGATTGGGAGGCAAAGACTGATAATGTTAAATTCTTTTTAGAAACCGCTGATTCACCTGCTACTCAGGTGAGTGTTGTTGAGGACTTAATGATCAAAGAAATAGATGCTCTTGTAATATTAGCACATGATTCTGCTCCTTTAACACCTATTGTAAAACAAGCCTCAGAAGAGGGGATCTATGTAGTATCAGTTGATAGGGGTTTAACCGAACCTGTTGCTGATATTTATGTAGCTGGAGATAATCCTGGTTTAGGTAGAGTTAGTGCCGAATGGATGGCTAAAGAATTAAGCGGTGAAGGAGATATTGTTGTATTAGAAGGTATTCCCTGTGTAATTAATACTCAAAGGGTAGAGGCTTTTGAAAAAGTAATGGAACAATATCCCGGTATTACTATAATGGATTCACAACCTGCTAACTGGTCAACACAAAAAGGTTTAGAAATAATGGAAAATTACTTACAAAAGTATGACAAAATTGATGCAGTTTGGGCTCAAGATGATGACGTCTTAAAGGGTGTTTTACAGGCCTATGAAGAGTCTGGTAGAGATGACATTAAATTGTTCTTAGGTGGAGCTGGTTCCAAAGATATAGTTAAAATGGTAATGGAAGGCCACCCACTTGTAAGAGCAGATGTAACATATCCCCCATCAATGATAGCTACAGGTGTTAGTATGGCTGTAAAAGCAATGCAAAATGAAACATTAGACGGATTTTACCAAAATGAATTACCTTCTGAAGTAATACTAAGAGCAGAATTAGTAACTGAAGAAAATGCAGAAAATTATTATTTCCCAGATTCAGTATTCTAAAAAGGAAATTAACATAAAAAAGAAGGGCACTTAGTAAAAACTAAGTGCCCCTTTCCACACTTCTATTATACAGAATATATTATAAAAAATACAATACAATAGTAAAAATTTAAATGAATATAATATGTAAAGGAGGATTATTATGGGTGAAATATTTCCTGAATTACCAAGAATAAAGTATGAAGGCAAAAAAAGCAACAACCTATTATCATATAAATATTATAACCCTGAAGAAGAAGTAAGAGGCCAAAAGATGAAAGACATTTTAAGATTTGCTGTTGCTTATTGGCATACATTTTGTCATGATGGGAGCGACCCTTTTGGTAATGGGACTTTAAAAAAACCATGGAATGGTATTAAGGATCCTATGGAAGCGGCTCAAATTAAAGCAGATGGAGCATTTGAATTTATGGATAAATTAGGTGTAAACTATTTTTGTTTTCACGATAGAGATATTGCTCCAGCTGGTGATAACTTAAAAGAAACTAATTATAACTTAGACAAGGTAGTAGAAAAGATTAAAAGTTTAATGGAAGAAACTAACATAAAACTTCTATGGGGGACTGCTAATTTATTTAGTCATCCTCGCTATGCAAATGGAGCTGCTACTTCTTGTGATGCTGATGTATTTGCATATGCTGCTGCTCAGGTAAAAAAAGCAATTGAAATAACAAAATATCTGGGAGGAGAAAACTATGTATTTTGGGGTGGACGAGAAGGATATGAGACCCTCTTAAATACAAATATGAAGTTAGAACAGGATAATATGGCTCGTTTTTTTGAAATGGCAGTAGAACATGCTGCAAAAATAGGTTTTAAAGGGCAATTTTTAATAGAACCAAAACCTAAAGAGCCAACTAAACATCAATATGACTTTGATGTAGCTAATGTAATAGCTTTTTTAAGAAAATATAACTTAGAAAAGTACTTTAAAATTAATATTGAAGCAAACCATGCAACTTTAGCTGGGCATAACTTTCAGCACGAATTAAGATTAGCTCGGATTAATAATTTATTGGGTAGTATTGATATAAATCAAGGTGACTCTTTATTGGGATGGGATACTGATCAATATCCATCTAACATTTATATGACTATTTTAGCTATGTATGAGATATTAAAAAATGGGGGTATTAGTCCTGGTGGTTTAAACTTTGATGCAAAAGTTAGAAGGCCTTCCAAAGATCCAGTTGATTTATTTTATGGACATATCCTGGGTATGGATAGTTATGCTAAAGGCTTAAAAATTGCCGATAAAATGTTAAAAGAGCGGGTTTTTGAGGATTTTATTGATAAGAGATATCAAAGTTATAATAAGGGTATAGGGCTTAAGATTAAAAACGGTAAAGAAGATTTTGATACTTTAAATAATTATATATTAAAACAGGAAACAGAAGTTAAAACTAGTTCAGGTAGACAAGAAATGTTAGAATCCATCTTGAACCATTATCTTTTTGAAAGTGATTAAATTTAAGAAGGAAGGATATAATATGTCTTATGTAATTGGTATTGATATTGGAACAAGCAATGTAAAAGTTATCATATTATCTTCTGATGGAAGAATTATTGCTAGTGAAACAAACTCATATCCACTATATTCACCTAAACAAGGTTGGTCTGAACAAGAGCCTAATGATTGGTGGCAATCTACTCAGCAGGCTTTGAAAACTATTATAGAAAAAAATTCTTTAGATGCTTCTAAGATAAAAGGGCTTAGCCTATCCGGACAGATGCATAGTTTGGTTATGTTAGATGAAAATAAAAAGGTAATAAGACCAGCTATTTTATGGAATGATACCAGAACAACTAGACAGTGTGAGCAAATTTATGAAAAAATTGATGGTCTTACTAATCTAATTGGACTTGTATCTAATCCTGCCTTAGAAGGTTTCACTGCCCCAAAGTTACTATGGATAAGGAAAAATGAACCAGAAAATTATAAAAAGATAAGACATATAATGCTGCCAAAAGATTATATTCGATATAAATTAACCGGTCAAATAAAAAGTGAAGTATCAGATGATGCTGGCACATTACTACTAAATGTAAAGAAAAAAGTGTGGTCAAAAAAACTATTGAAATTATTAGATATAAGCCCAGAAATATTACCAGAAGTACTTAATTCCACTGATATTGCTGGATATATAACAAAGGATGTTGAAATATTAACCGGTTTAAAAGAAGGTACACCAGTTGTAGCTGGAGGGGCTGATAATGCATGTGGGGCAGTCGGCAGTGGAATAATAAAAGATGGTAGACTGATGTTTAGTATAGGTACTTCGGGTGTTGTTTTAGCTCAAAATGATAAACCTACTCCCGATAAAAAAGGAAGAATTCACCTATTCAATCATGCCTATCCAGATAAATACTATATGATGGGTGTTATGCTTTCAGCGGCTGGTTCCTTTAATTGGTTGAAAGATAAGATGTATGATGGTAAATATAGTATCAAAAAATTAAATGAACTAGCTAAAAGCTCTCCGCCTGGGAGTGAAGGAGTAATATTTTTACCTTATCTAAATGGAGAAAGGACACCTCATGCTGATTCGAATGCCAGAGGAGTATATTTTGGTTTATCAAACAAACATGATATAAGGCATATTGTGCGGAGTACTATGGAAGGTGTAACTTTTGGATTAAGAGATTCTTATGAACTGATTAAAAGTAAAGTGGCTAATATTGATGAAATAAGAGTAATAGGTGGAGGGGCAAAAAGTAGTTTATGGTGTCAAATTTTAGCTGATGTTATCCAAAAAGAGATATTTTTGATAAATATTGAAGAAGGACCTGCCTTCGGAGCTGCCTTATTGGCCGGTATTGGAACAGGTGTTTTTGCTAGTTTTGAAAAAGCAGAAAAAAGGTTTATAAAAATTAAAAAAATTGTTAAACCACATAGAGATAATCACGATATCTACAAAAACAATTATGAGAGATATAAAAGTATATATTATAGTCTCAAGGATGACTTTGCAAAGCATAATAGTTAGTTTATATAGTGACCCCAATGGGGGTCTTTTTTTTAATAGATATAAAAATATTTTAATTAGATTAAAATTTATGATAAATTAAAAAGGAATTCATTATTAAATCTCAAAGTTTAAATATAAATGGAATATTAAACACATAATTAAATAGGGTGATTTTCATGAAATATAATAAAATAGAATATAATTATGATGTGATAATAGTAGGGGGAGGTCCAGCTGGAACTACGGCCGCTTATCTATTAGATAAGAAAGGTTATGAGGTCTTGATAATTGATAAGAAAAAATTTCCGAGAAATAAGTTATGTGGGGGGTTATTAACTAAAAAAACATTAAATATATTATCGGATATTTATAATTTTAATGTAAAAGATTTAAAAAAAGATAAAGTAATAAATTATATTTCTGATTCCTATAAAATATACTTTAAGGATAAACTTATTACAAATAATAATATGAAGGACAAATTTCATCTTGTAAAGAGAAATGTTTATGATAATTATCTTTTAAGATCTATAAAAAAGAAAAATATTAAGATAAAAGAAAATACTAAAGTGAATGATATTGATTTCAAAAAAAATACCATAATTACTGATAAAAAAGAAAAGTTAAGAGCAAATTATATAATAGCCGCAGATGGTGCAAATAGCAAAATACGCAATAAATTATTAACTAAAAGAAAATTGAAAAAATCTAGTTTTATAAAAAACAATCAAAGTATTACACTTGAAATTGAAGTACCTAGAGAAAAATTTAATTTTGATTTAAAAGAACCCATTTTATACTTTGGAGTTATAAATTGGGGATATGGATGGGTATTTCCCAAACAAGATAATATTACAGTTGGTTTAGGGGGATTAAAAAGAAAAAATAGTAATTTTAAAAAATTATTCCAAAGTTATCTAAAACTTATTAATTTAGAGATAACAGAGTCAAATATTAAAGGGTGGCCTTTACCTTTTGGTAATTATCTGGAAAAACCGGTTTATAAAAACACTTTTTTAATCGGAGACGCCGCTAATTTTGTGGATCCTTTAACAGGAGAAGGGATCTATTATGCTCATAAAAGTGCTCTAATTGTTAGTGAAGTAATAGATGAGTTATTTCAAAAAGGTACTGATAATACTAATTTATATAAAAGAAGAATTAATCATGAAATAAATAGCAATTTAAAGCGAGCAAAATTGTATCGGACAATTTTATGGTCCTCACCAAAATTTATACAAAATTTATTGGTAAGGCTTGGGTCTAAGTATTTTCATGATAAAATAACAAGAACTATTCAGGGCTATAATCTATTTTAATTGTAGGTGATATATATGGAAAATGAAACTCTGCTGCAGGCTTTTTATTGGGAAATGTGTGAAGGCGAATATAAAGAGAAGTTTCCAGAAGAATGTGATTTGTGGAAATTATTAAATGAAAAAGCTAAAGAGTTAAAAGAATGTGGTTTTACTTCGGTGTGGATTCCGCCTGCTACTAAAGGCAATGCTGGCACCTTTGATGTAGGTTATGGAGTATATGATCTTTGGGATTTAGGTGAATTTGAGCAAAAAGGTACAGTTCGTACTAAATATGGGACAAAAGATGAGCTGATGGCAGCAATTGAATCTTTACATAATAGTGATATTAAGGTATACTTTGATGCTGTTTTAAACCATAGATTTGGAGCAGATGAGACAGAGACGGTAAAACTTAAAAATGGTAGTGAAGCTGAAGTCTGGACAAAATTTAACTTTGCCGGACGTGATGGTAAATATAGTGATTATAAATTAAATTGGAAATCTTTTGATGGTGTTGATTGGAATGAAAGATCTGATGAGATTGGCAAGTATCTTTTTGAAGGCAAAGATTGGGATTGGGCCTATGGTGGAGATTTTTTAATGGGAGCTGACTTAGACTATAATAATGAAAATGTTAGAAAAGATGTATTCAGATGGGGTAAATGGGTTATAAATGATTTAAAGTTTGATGGGTTTAGACTCGATGCTATCAAACATATTGATAATGAATTCGTTAATTATTTCATTAGTGAAGTTGATACAAGTAATGATCGTAATATATTTTTTGGAGGAGAAGCTTGGATAGAGGATGAAAAAAAATTAATCGAATATCTAAATGAAATTGATAGTGATAAATTAAAAGTTTTTGATTATCCTTTAAGGTCTAGCTTTGTAAAGATGAAAAATGATAATATAGATATGAACGAGTTTAAATCAAGTGGGCTTGTAAACCAAGAGGGATATAAAGATAGAGCGGTTACTTTTATTGATACTCATGATACGGACCGTGATAATCAAGACAAAGGTGTAGAATCAATATCACATTATAAATATCAGGCTTATGCTTATATTTTATTAAGAGAAGAAGGTATACCCACTGTATATTGGAAAGACTTTTACACTAGAAAGATGTCAGAGGGTATAAAACCAATCATTAACGCCAGACATAGATATGCTTATGGTCAAGGATATGAAAGTGATGCAACTGATAAAAGGACCTATTGTTATGTGCGTGAAGGTGAAGATGAAGATACAGGTTTAGTAATGTTAATGACATTATCAGATAAGGGTGATGTTATAAAAAAAGAGATTGATGCCAAAAATGAAAATACTGTTTATTATGATATTACCGGTCATTTTAAAGATGAGATAAAAACTAATGAAAATGGAATTGGAAACTTTAAAGTGAAAGCTCAAGAAGATAAAGGTTGGTCTATTTGGGTAAAAAAATAAATAATTTTTTACTCTTATTCAATTAAAAAGGCTTTAATAATCTTTTATTGGATAGGGTTTTTTTTATTTGCTTTTATATTTTTTTGGGTGTATAATGAATATAAAGTCACATGAAGATGAATTCACATTCATGCGGAGGTGGTTAAAATGCCTAAAAGTACATTTTATAATTTAGATAAAGAAAAACAAAATAGAATAATTGAAGCAGCTATAGATGAGTTTTCCCAAAATACATTTCATAAAGCTAGTGTTACCAGTATTATCAATAAAGCCGATATTGCTAGTGGTAGCTTTTATCAATATTTTACAGGTAAAGGGGATTTATACAAATATATAATTGAAATTATAAGTCAAAGAAAATTAAAATATATCGACCAAAAAGTTCTTAAAAAACCTTCACAACTCAATTTTTTTGAGTTTTTAAAAAAATTATATGAAGGTGGTATTAAGTTTGCAAAAGAAAACCCTAATCTTGTTTCTATTGGTAATGATTTAATGAATAGTAACTGTGAGGTTTGTAATAAAATTAAAGAAGATTTAAAGCCACAAAGTAATCATTTTTTTAAAAAGATACTAAAAGATGCAATTAAAAGAGGCGATGTCAAAGAAGACATTGACCCTGAATTTACTGCTAAATTTTTAACAAATATTAATTATTCTTTAAGTGATTTTATTTATGCTGAGGAAGGTTTAAATGAGGATATAATGGAAGTGATTGATGTTTTAATAGAGATTATTGAGAATGGCATTAAAGCCAAGAGAGGTGATAAATAAAATGAGTTTATTAAAATTAAAGGATATTACCAAGATTTATCATCAAGGAGAGATCAACGTGCCGGCTTTAAGAGGCATAAATTTAGAGATTGAAAAGAGTGAATTTACAACTGTATTTGGACCTTCGGGTTCAGGTAAAACGACTTTATTAAATGTGATTGGATGTTTAGATAAACCAACAGAAGGAGATATAATCTTTAATGATAATAATATAGCAGATCTTAGCAAAAAAGAATTATCTACAATTAGAAGGGAAAATATAGGCTTTGTCTTTCAAAGTTATAATCTTATACCAGTCCTTACTGCTTATGAAAATGTGGAATTTGCTATAAAAATATTAGAACATCTTTCTAAAAATGAGATTCATGAAAAAGTAATGCATATATTAGATTTAGTAGGTTTAGCTGATTTAGAAGATAGGATGCCTAACGAACTTTCGGGTGGTCAAAAGCAAAGAGTCGCTATTGCTAGAGCTCTAGTCAAAGAACCTAAATTAGTATTAGCAGATGAACCATCAGCCAATCTTGATTCTAAAACCAGTGAAGATGTATTAAAAGTAATGTTAAAAATGAATGATGAACTACATACCACCTTTTTGTTTTCAACCCATGACCCCTTAGTAATGGATTATGCTAAAAGAGAGATTGAATTAAAAGATGGTCTGATTACTAAGGATGAAAGGAGGGAAGAGGTGAATGTTTTTAGTTAAACTTTCTTTAAAAAATTTATGGAGGCATAAAAGAAGGACCTTAATTACCGCTGCTATTATAGCATGGGCTATCTTCTTTTATATTACCTTTGATTCTATGTTGATTGGTATGAACGATATGGTTTTTCAAAATATTATAGACTATGAATATGGACATGTGCAGGTTGCTAACCCTAATTATTGGTCTGAAAAGGAAGAACTACCTTTAGAAAATATGATTAATAATAATGAAAAGTTGAATCAAAAATTGAGAGAAATTGAAGGATATCAGGACCATGCTCCCCAGCTTAACTTTCAAGTAAGACTAAATGATGGAGTAAATGAAACTCCTGTGATGGGGAGAGGAATTGAACCTGATAAAACATTTAGTGTCTTAAATTATGAAGATTATATAGTTGAAGGTGAAATGTTTCAAATGGGAGAAAATAAGACTGTAATCGGGAAAAGATTAGCAGAGATTATGAAATTAGAATTGGGTGATTATATAACATTATTAACTAGAACAGAAAATGATACCTTTAACACCATTGATGCAGAAATAAGCGGTTTAATTAATACACCTAATCCCAATATTAATCAAAATATAGTATTTGTTCCTTTAGATATAGCCCAAGATACCTTAAATGTAGATAATAAAGTTACTCATTATATAATGAGATTGAATACTCAAAATTTCAACAATTCTATAATTAGTAATTTTCAGAGTGAATTAAATGATTTTAACAGTAATTTAAGTGTATATTCCTGGAAAGACCTTGATGAGGTCAGTATAACAAAGGCTAAACAGTCTGGTAATGCTTTGATTTTGATAATAGTACTAACAATTGCAGCAATAGGCATAATAAATATTGTGATTTTATCAGCTTTAGAAAGAATGGAAGAAATAGGAATGATGAAAGCATTAGGTTTAAAAGAAAGAGAAATAATATTTTCTTTTGTGCTGGAATCGACCTGGATTGGACTAATTGGGGGTACTTTAGGAGTAATCTTAGGAGCTATTTCTGTATATCTAATGTCAATATATGGACTAGATTTCGGAGCTATAATGAATATGGATATTTCTGAATATGGTATTCCAATAATTAGTACTATATATGGTGGTTGGAATATTGGAACATTTGTATATATGTTTTTCTTTGCAATTTTCGGTTCTATGTTAGCAAGTATATTGCCTGCTAGATGGGCCGCTAAAAAAGATCCTGTTCAGGCAATTTATAGAAGGTAGGTGTACATAAATGAAATATTTTTTAAGATTAGCATATAAAAATTTAGCCCGACATCGATTGAGAACTCTAGTTTCTATAATTGCAATTGCATTTGCAGTAATGGTGGTAATATTTGCTCGCGGTTTTATCTTGGGGATGGTTAATGAAACCTATTCAGATACTATTCAATATGATACCGGTCATATTAAAATAATTGAACAGGACTATCAGTTAGAGGGTAGAATTTTATCACTCACTGATACAGTTGATGGTTATGGAGATAAAAGTTTAAATGAAATGATACAAAACATATATGAAATTGAACATGCTGAGACTGTAGTTCCTAGAATTAAATTTGGAGCAATTACTACTTCTGAAGATGAATTAATAAACATGATTGGCTGGGGAGTAGATCCCCAAAAGGAAATAAAAGAAACAGATATAGATAAACAGATAGATAAAGGCAGAATGGTTGAAATGGGTAAAATGGAAGTAATCATGGGTGCAGATTTAATAAATAAATTAAATAAAGAAGTAGGAGAAAAAGTTACCTTAGTATTTAATAATTCTTTTAACTCCTTTAATGGTGCAACTTTTCAGATTGTAGGTCAAATAAATAGTCCATTACAAAAGTTAAATGAAACTTTGTTTTATATTCCCTTTGATCAGGCCCAACGGTTACTATTATTACAGGGACAGACCACAGAGCTATTAGTATTTGCTGACCATCGTGATAATACTCCGCAAATAGTAAGTAATATAGAACAAATATTTACACAAGAAAATGTTAGTAAGTATATAATTTCACCTTATAATGCAGTCGGTGGTATAATTGGTTGGCTAGAATTAGCAAAAAACATTTATAATTTTATCTATATTTTCTTGGTTATCTTAGCAAGTGTTGTTATAATAAATACAATGATTATGATTGTAAATGAAAGAACCAGAGAAATAGGTATGATGAGTGCTCTAGGGCTTGAAAAAAGAGAAATTTTGTATCTATTTCTAATAGAAGGAGCTATCATGGGAGGAATAGGAAGTTTTATTGGAGCTGTTATGGGGGGGATCATAACTAATGTAATGAGTAAGATAGGTATTGATTTTGGTTCCACCCTAGAGGGATTCAGTTCTGATATCTTCATTAGTTCCACTATGTATCCGGTATTTACTTATCAAAACATGTTATTTGGCTTTATATTAGGATTGATTGTTGTTACAATAGCATGTGTAATTCCTGCCCGTCGAGCAGCTAAATTAGAACCTACAGAAGCGTTAAGAGAATTTTAATATAAATAATTAGAAGGTGATAAATATTTTTATAAGATTACTTTTAATATTTACAATTGTTCCAATTATAGAATTAGCATTATTAATTGAAATTGGTAGTTATATTGGAGTGCTTCCCACAATTGCTTTAGTAGCTATTACCGGCATAGTAGGAGTTACCTTAGCCCG
Organism: uncultured Halanaerobiales bacterium; assembly: GCA_964430875.1. GTDB lineage: Bacteria > Bacillota > Halanaerobiia > Halanaerobiales > M55B127 > M55B127. The sequence goes on along the minus strand of CAYSHP010000006.1, from coordinate 35,996 downwards.
GAATCAGGGTTTAATTGTAGTAACTAAACTAAGGGAAAAATTAGCAAGAGGACAGATTCCGACCAGTGATATGGTGGAAGCATTATTAATTCTAATAGGGGGAGTGACCCTATTAACTCCGGGGGTTATTACAGATATTACAGGTTTCTTATTAATAATACCTTTTACTAGACCAATTTTTGCTCGTTTAGCTACAAATCTATTTAAAAAATATATTAATAGCAATCAATTTAAAACTACTGGTAATTTCCAATTTCATTCAGACTTTAAAAATGAGAAAGATAATAAAAATGATGATTATGTAGATGTAGAATTCGAAGATGTCAATGATAATGACAAAAATAATAAATAAAGGTGATATTATGACAGAAAAATTATATGAAAAAAACCCTTACCAGGCAGAATTTAAAGCAGATGTCTTATCAATTGAAAAAAAAGAAGATAAATACCATGTTATCTTAAACCAAACTTGCTTTTATCCCGAAGGGGGAGGTCAACCTTCTGACAAAGGTGAAATTGCTGGAATAGATGTCAATATGGTTTATAAAGATAATGATGAAGTAATACATGTACTGAGCAAAAAGCCACAAAAGAAAAAAGGCTTAGCCTGTAAAGTGGATTGGACTAGAAGGTTTGATTTTATGCAGCAGCATACAGGTCAACATCTTTTATCAGCAGTTTTCAAAAATCAATTCAACTTAAATACCGTTGGCTTTAATTTATCTAAAGATAGTTTGCGTATAGATTTAGATCAGCAGATTAATAAAAACAAAATTGATCTGGTTGAAAAAATGGTAAATGATTATATTTATAATAACAAAGAAGTTGAAACTTTATATCCCAATTCTGATGATTTAAAAGACTTAAATTTAAGAAAAGAACCAACAGTAAATGAAAATATCAGGGTAATTAAGATCGGTGAGATGGATTATTCTCCTTGTGGTGGGACCCATCTTAAGAGTACGGCAGAATTAGGTATGATTAAGATAGTAAATGTTGATAACTATAAAGGTGGACTAAGAATAGACTTTGTTTGTGGTAATAGAGCCTTAAAGGACTATAACTTTAAGAATGATATAATTACAAAGTTAAGAGATATTACCTCTGTCCCTAATGAAGAATTAATTAGTGAAATAAAAAGAATCAAGGCTGAATTAGATGAAAAAGATGAAAAAATTAAAGATATGAACAAAAAACTTCTAGCATTTAAGGCTGATGATTTATTAAATAAAGCAGATATAATTAAAGACAAAAAGGTAATAAAAGAGGTATTTAAAGATACTACCTATAATGATGTACAGTGGTTATCTGATATAATAACAAAAAATGATGATATTATATGTATTTTTGGACAACAAGAAGCATCTACTGCTCGACTTTTATTCTCAAAATCAGAAAATATTGCAGAAATTAAGATGAATGAAATAATAAAGACACCTTTAGAATATATTGATGGACGTGGTGGAGGAAATAGTATAAAAGCTCAAGGTGGGGGAAATAAAGTAAAAAAAGTTAAAGAAGCTGTAGATAAAGGTTTTGAAATAGTTAAAAATATATTATAAAAAACATACAATAAAATAACCTTTTTTGCGAGTCCCTTTTTAAATATCTGAAAGGGGCTTTTTTTATATTATTAAAAAAATTTATAATTATAAGGAGGAATAAGTGATTTTGTGTAGTATATAATATATAAACACCGTTCCATTATTATAAACAGGGGTGATATTTTGGATAGTGGTAAAAGAAATTATATTAACTCCATAAAAAGAGCATTTAAGATTTTAGATTTATATGAAGAAAATATTAAGTATCTAGGAATATCAGAAATAGCGAGAGCACTTAATTTAAATAAAAGTACAGTTCATCGAATAGTAAAAACATTAAAAAAAGAAGAAATATTAATACAAGATAGTGAAAGTCAAAAATATAAATTAGGATATAGGGTTCTAGAAATTGCCCACAAGATGAGAAAACAATATAATCATAAAGATATTGCAATTGAAGAAATGGAAAAATTAAGAGACAAAACAGGTGAAGCTGTTCTTTTATCTGTTTATACTAATATAGGCGGAGTTTGTATAGAAAAAGTTGAAACTAAAAACAAAATAAAATTATCATCTAAAGCTGGACATACTACTCCTTTACATGCTGGTGCTACAGGCAAAATACTTTTGGCTTTTGCAGGTGAAGAGGAGATAGAAAAGGTTTTATCTAACAGACTTAAAAATTATACAGAAAATACTATAACTGATCCAGATATCTTAAAAAAACAGCTAAAAGATATAAGAGAAAAGGGTTATATAATAAGCTGGGGTGAAGTAGATAAAGGTGCAATAGGGATTGGAGCTCCAATTTTAGATCAAGATGGTAGTTTAAACTATGGTTTAAGTCTAGCCGGGCCAGAAGAACGGATTAAAAAATTTGGTTTGGATAAAATAATTAAAGATGTAAAAGAAACAGCTGAAAAGATTTCAAATAAAATAAGTTTATTAGAAATTTCCTAATAATATTATTTTGGGAGGTGATTCTTAGAGAGTAGAGAGCATTAAAGAAGTTATTTGAAAATATTTATGTTAAAAATCAAAGGAGGAATTGAGTAGTGAATAATAGATTAATTAAAGTTTTATTAATAAGTATTTTGGTAATATTATTAGCAGTACCAATGGTATCAGGTAAGGAATTTATAGGAATTGCCACAGGTTCTACAGGTGGTACTTTTTATCCAGCCGGTGTAGCTATAGCTACTGTATTAGATAATCAACTCTCAGAAAGTACAGGTGTTCAATTTTCAGCACACACATCTGGAGGAAGTGCTGAAAATCTAGAGATGCTTAAAAATCAGGAAATCAAAATGGCAATTGCCGGTAGTGTACCTGCTTCTCAAGCTTACCGTGGAGTGGGAAACTATGAAGGCAATGAAATAACAAATATAAGGTATATAACAGCTTTATATCCAGAGGTTGTACAGTTAGTATATAGAGCAGATTCAGGAATTAAAACGATTTCAGATTTTGCAGGCAAAAAGATTGCTGTAGGTCCACCAGGTGGGGGAGGAAGTTTTTACTGCCCAACAATATTTGAAGTTGTAGGTGGAATTACATTTGATGACTTTAATAATCAGTATTTAGGTTATAGTAATTCAGTACAGGCTTTACAAAATAATCTTATAGATGCCTGTTATTTAGGTGCTAGCTATCCTACTTCAGCAGTATCACAAGTTTATGCTAGTCCTACTGAAGTTGGCATGGTAGAATTTACCGATGAAGATTTAGCAAAATTAAGAGAGGTAGCACCATATTATGCTAGAATCGTAATTTCTGCGGGTACGTATCCTGGACAGGACGAAGATTTAAACCTAGTAGGATTCAAAAGTTCCTTAATTGCAGAAAAGAGTATTGATGAAGACTTAGTTTATAAGATGTTAGAAGTAATCTATCTTGAAAAACTAGATGAATTAAAACAAAGACAGGCTGCTTTGGAAGTAATGACTGTTGGAGAAGCTATAAATGGTCTTTCTGGAGCACCTTTACATGCAGGTGCAGTTAGATTTTACAGAGACCAAGGTATTGATGTACCGGATGAATTAGTTCCACCAGAAATGATGTAGTTAATAACATAGGGGCCTGATCAGCTAATTGATCAGGTCCTATTGATTTATATTAGATTATGAATATTACCCTTAGTGGAGGGATATTGATGGCAAAAAAAGACAAAAAAAAGAAAAAAACAAAAGAAGAATCAAGAAATATAAGAAAATTTTCAGGTAAAATTGCATTATTTGTTTTAGTATTTTCTGTAGTAATTTCCTTATTACATATTTGGTATAATAGTTTTGGTCTTTTAGGAGTCGTGCAGAAAAACATTATGCATTTGACTTTATTAATGGGATTAGTTTTTTTAACAAGACCAGCTACAAAAAAATCTCCTCAAAATAGGCCATCATCAATTGATTGGATACTATTTGGACTTGCATTAGCCTGTGGAGCCTATTTTTTCTTCTCTTATATGAGATTAGTAGAGTCTATGATGCAACCTAATCCATATGATTTTTTATATGGGATAGTAATAGCTATATTATTAATTGAAGCAGCCAGAAGAACTGTTGGCTTACCCTTAACTATGTTATCGGTGTTATTTTTATTTTATGTATATTTCGGACCTTATATGCCTGGTGATTTTGCTCATAGAGGCTTTGGTTTAGAAAGAATTTTAGTAAGGATGACCATGACTTCAGAAGGAATCTTGGGAGTTGCAGTAATGGTATCTGCCTCCTATATATTCATGTTCATATTATTTGCCAGTTTCTTAAAAGCAACAGGTGCTTCTGAATTTTTTAATGACTTTGCTACAGCATTAGCTGGAAAAGCAAGAGGAGGCCCAGCCAAAGTAGCTATATTTGCAAGTGCTCTGACCGGAACTATTAATGGAAGTTCACAGGCAAATGTAGCCACCACAGGCTCTTTTACTATACCTCTCATGAAAAGAACCGGATATAAACCATATTTTGCTGGAGCCGTTGAAGCGATTGCTTCTACTGGTGGAGTTCTTATGCCGCCCATTATGGGAGCAGCAGCTTTTATAATGAGTTCTTTGATCGGAATCTCTTATAATAGAATAATTATTGCTGCGATTACTCCCTCGATACTTTATTATTTTACTCTTTATCATATGGTAGACTTAAGGGCAGCTAAAATGGGCTTGTTGGGTATAGATGAAGATAAGTTACCTAAATTAAAAGAAGTCCTTTTGAAAAGAGGACACTTGATACTTCCCCTAGTTTTAATAATCGGTTCATTACTTATCGGTTATAGTCCAGTAATGGCAGCATTTATTGGTATAATTTCTAACATAGCTGTTGCAGCTATTAGAAAAGAAACCAGATTGTCTTTTAATCAAATCATACAAGCTTTAAGTGAAGGTGCAAGAAATGCAGCTTCAATTGCTATTATTTGTGGTATAGTAGGCTTTATTATTGGATCGGTTGGAATGACTGGAATTGGACAGGTAATTGGTTATAATATCGTTGATATGGCAGGTGGCAGCTTAGCACTTACGGCTATTTTATCAATGGTAGTGGCTATTATTTTAGGTATGGGATTACCAGGACCTGCTTGTTATATAGTAACTTCTACAATTGCAGCACCGGCCTTAATGTTATTAGGTGTACCAGTTTTATCTGCTCACTTCTTCTCATTTTATTTTGGGATTATGTCAGCTGTAATTCCACCTGTTGCACTTACTTCCTTTACAGCGGGAGCAATTGCTAATGCAGATACAAATAAGATTGCTCAATATGGTTTCTTATTAGGTGCAGCCGGCTTATTATTACCGTATATGTTTATATATAATCCTGTTATTTTGATGATTGATTTTACTCTCGGTAATTATATATATTCAGCTATCAGTTTAGCAATAGGATTATACTTTGCTGCAATAACAATAATCGGGATGTTAAAAAAACCACTTTCTTTAATAGAAAGAGGAATTTTTGGAGTAGTTGCTTTTCTATTAATCACACCTGAACCTTATTTTAGGATACCTGGATTAATAATAGGGGCAGTTGTATATATATACCACAGAAGAAAAGCTAAAGATTATCAATTAGAACAAAGCGAGGAAGAACAGATGGTAAATCAAGAAATATAATTCTCTTATTAAAAAATAGGGGGTTGTGATGGATAAAAAATTTAATAAATTAATTGAAGAAAATGAGAAATGGATTATAGAGAAAAGAAGGTATTTTCATGCTCATCCTGAGCCTAGTAGAAAAGAACATAATACATCTAAAAAGATAGTTAAAATATTAGATGAACTAGACATAGAATATCAATCTGGTTATTATAATACTGGGGTAGTGGGATTAATAAGAGGTAAAAAAAATAATTGTAAAACAATAGCAATAAGATGTGATATTGATGCGCTTGAAATAGGAGAAAAAAATAATGTAGAATATGCTTCTAAAGAAAAAGGTCTAATGCATGCATGTGGTCATGATGGTCATATAGCCATGGGATTAGGGGCTGCTAAAGTTTTAAATGAGATGAAAGATAAATTTAAAGGTAATATTAAAATTATATTTCAACCAGCAGAAGAAGATGCTCCTAATGGCGGTGGTGCTCAATATATGATAGAAGAAGAAGTACTTAAAGCACCTGATGTTGATGCTATTATAGGTATGCACCTTTGGCCTAATTTAGAATTTGGAAAAGTAGCAACTAAAAGTGGAGTTATCATGGGGGCTTCTGACCCATTTACAATTAATATAACAGGTAAGGGGGTTCATGCTTCACAGCCCTATCTTGGTATAGATCCAATTGTTATTGGAGCTGAGATAATCAGTAATATACAAACTATCGTTAGTAGAAACATTGACCCTTTTGAACAAGCTGTTATTTCAATCGGAGTCTTCAAAGGGGGGACAAGATATAATGCAATACCAGAAACCGTTACATTAGAAGGAACAGTGAGAACCTTTGATGATTCTATAAGAGAAATAATATATGAAAAGTTAAGGAATATAACGGAAAAAACTGCTTCGGGTTTAGGTGGGAAAGCAGTATTAGATTACATTTTTAGTTATCCTCCTTTAATAAATAATGAAAAGGTTTTTTTAAGCGCAAAAAAGGCTATAATTAACTCACTTGGAGAAAATAATTTTGTTGAACTCGTTAGACCAGCCCCTACTGGTGAAGATTTTGCTTTCTTTGCCAAGAAAAAACCTGCCTGTTTTATGTGGCTAGGTACAGGCAAAAAAGGAGAAGAAAAACAGTTACACAGCCCTTACTTTGATTTTGATGATACGGTATTAAAACAAGGCGTAAAAGTTTTTGTAAATACAGCTTTAGAACTTCTAAATGACAGATGTGATCAAGTTGAATGAAAAACAGTATAAGGTTATATATGCCGGTCATTTACTTGATGGAAATGGTAATAATATTGAAGGAGCAGTTATTGTTATAAAAAATAACAAAATAACTAAAGTTGGATTAAAAGATGAAGTTGAAATACCAAATGAAAATAATACATTATTTATTCATGCTGAAAATAAATACGTTATGCCTGGCTTAATAGATGCTCACACTCATATTCAATTAAATCAAGGTGAAGGAGAGTTGGAATTAATATCAGTTCCAGTGCCTTATCAAACAGTAAAGGCTCAGTATAATGCTAAAAGAACATTAATGTCAGGTTATACTACAATAAGAGATTTAGGTGCTGAAAACCTAATTGATTTAGGAATAAGAGATGGAATCAATGAAGGTTTTATTGAAGGCCCCCGTATGATTGTTAGTGGCTATAAAGTTATACCAACCGGGGCCGATTTTAAAGTCTACCCTCCTGGTGTAGAAATAAAAAGCCGTCATACAATGGATTCACCAGCTGAAATAAGAAGAGCTATTAGGGAATTATCTACCCTCGGAGTTGATTTAATTAAGGTGATGACAAGTGGAAGAACATTTAGAAAATCTTCTTCACCCGATTCACAGACCTATACAAATGAAGAGATGAAAGTAGTTGTATCTGAAGCTCATAACTTAGGTTTAAAGGTTTCCGCCCATGCTCATGGAACAAAAGGAGTGAAATTAGCCTTACAAAGTGGTTGTGATACTTTGGAACACGGAACAGAGTTAGAAGATACTGATATTGAGTTTATGTTAAAAAAAGGAATATTTTTAATACCGACATTTTCATATAGTGGTAAAATAATAGAATTAGGTGATAATTGTCCATTACCAGATTATATTATTAAAAAGGCGCTTATAAGTAGAGAAAAGAGGCTGGATAGTTTTAAACGTGCTTATCGAGCGGGAGTTAAGATAGCTGCCGGTTCAGATGCTGGTATGCCTATGGTAGACCATGGAACTAATGCTAGGGAGTTAGTTGAATTTGTTAAAGCTGGCATGGATGAAATGGAAGTAATAGATTCCTCTACACGAATGGCAGCTGAAGCCTTAGGCTTAGAAGATAAAATTGGTACAGTTTCAGAAGGGAAATTAGCGGATATTATTATAGTTAAGGAAAATCCCATCGAAAATATAGAAACATTAACAAAAACTGAAAATATAATGATGATAATAAAAGATGGTGATATTGTTAAAGATACAAATTAGATTTGCATGGGGGTTACATTATGACTATTGATTTACATATAAAAGATGCATATATCTATTATGATGATAAATTTATCCGCAAAGATATTTTAGTAGATAAAGGTAAAATAAAAGCTATTAAAAATAGTTATCAAGGGGAAAAAACTAAAAATGTAATAGATGCAAAAAATAAATATATTATCCCCGGCACTATTGACCCCCATGTGCATTTTAGAGATCCAGGCCATACAGAAAGAGAAGATTTCAGAACTGGTTCTAAAGCAGCGGCTGCTGGAGGAGTTACAACTTTTATTGAACATCCAATTTCAACTCCACCCCCATATTCATCAGAGATCTTAAACAAACGTATTAATTTAGCTGAGAATAATTCTATTGTTGATTTTGCTTTTTATGGTGCAGCTGGTTTCGATAGGTTAGATTGTATTGAAGAAATTGCTAAAAGCAATATTGTTGCCTTTAAAACATTTTTGCAAGATCCACAACCAGGTAGAGAAAAAGAATTTATTGGTTTAACTATGAGAAATGATGGTGAAATTTGGGCTGGATTTGAAAAACTAGCTAAAACTAATAAGGTTTGTGCTTTTCATGCAGAAAACAATGAGATAATAAAGTATAATATAAGAAGTTTACTTAAAGATAACAAAACAGATTATTTTTCTCATGCATTAGCTAGACCTCCTATTACAGAAATTTTAACAGTAGAAAAACTGATTAGATTGGCAGATTATTTTGATTTACAAATAGAATTTGTCCATATTTCTACGGTTGAGGCAGTAAGATTAATTAAAAGCGCTAAACAAAAAGGTCAAGACATAATTTTAGAAACATGTCCTCATTATCTTTTTAAATCAGAGGAAGACTTAAAAAAATTAGGACCTTATGCAAATTGCAATCCGCCTTTGAGATCTATAGAAAATAGAGACAATTTATGGAAGTACATAAATGATGGGACTATTGATATTATAGGTAGTGACCATGCTCCTTATCTGTTAGAAGAAAAAGAAAAAGGTTTAGATAACATTTTTAATGCACCTGCTGGTTTTCCAGGTATAGAAATGAGATTACCCTTAATGCTAAATGCAGTATTAGAAGGGAAATTAGAATTTTCTAGATGTATTGAATTATTATCTGAAAATCCTGCTAAAATATTTAATATGTATCCCCAGAAAGGTTTAATAGAAACTGGAAGTGATGCGGACTTAGTAATTTTGGATTTAAATGAAAAATATGTAATTAAAAAAGAAAACTTTTATACAAAAGCTAAAAACATTGCTCATCTTTATGATAATACAAATTTAAAAGGGGAAATTAAATATACGATAGTTAGAGGTAACATAGTTTATTGTAATAATAATGTTAATAGTGATTTTGATTGGGGTAAATTAGTAAGTATTAAATAAATTAATTGGATTTGAGGGGATGTTGACAATATGTTGGTTAATAAAAGCAGGTTTAAAGAAAATCTTTTTCACATAGGAAAAATTGGAGAAAATGAAAACGGTGGTATTGATAGGATAGCTTTTAGTGAAAGCTATTATGCAGCTGCAGATGAATTAAAAAATTTAATGGTTAAAGCAAAAATGGATGTAAAGATAGATAAAATAGGGAATATTATAGCAAAGAAAAAAGGTGAAAATAATTCTTTGCCTTCAATAATAATTGGTTCTCATCTTGATACAGTTCCCAATGGTGGTCTATTTGATGGCAATTTGGGTGTAATAGCAGGGCTAGAATGTGTAAATATTCTAAATGATAATAATATAAAAACAGAACATCCAATTGAGATAATAGCTTTTAATGCAGAAGAAGGTAGTGACATGGGTGGTACTTTCGGAAGTAGAGCAATGATGGGGAATGTCAATTTAAAAGATAACAAGCTGAAAGAAAATTTAAAGAAGTATGATTTAAAAACAGAAGATCTTAAAGAAGTAAAACGTGATAAAGGTAGTATAGCATCTTATTTAGAATTACATATTGAACAAGGACTGAATTTGATTGATAATAATTTTCAAATTGGTATAGTGGATAAAATAGCAGGTATAATGCGTTATAAAATTACCGTTTGGGGAGAATCCGATCATGCTGGTACCACTTCAATGTTAAATCGAAAAGATGCTTTAACAGGAGCTGTTAAATTAATAAATTTAATAGAAAAATATGCTCATGAAGTTGGTGAACCATTTGTTGCAACTATTGGAGATTTAAAGGTGTTTCCGGGAGCAGTCAATGTTATTCCGGAAAAGGTTGAATTATTATTAGAGTTTAGAGATGCCAAACAAGACAGAATAGAAGATGCTTTAAAACAAACAAAAAAATTTACTCAAAAGATAAAAAATATTAAATTTGAATTTGATAAAATAGTTATTAAACCACCAATACAATTAGATAAAAATATAATTAATATCCTGCAGAGAAGTTGTAATAATATGGATACTGATTATATGAACTTAACTAGTGGAGCTGGTCATGATGCGAAAGTGATGGCTAAAAGCATTCCAACTGGTATGATTTTTGTTCCAAGTGTAGAGGGTAAAAGCCATTGTAGAGATGAATGGACTGAACTTAAAGATTGTTATAAGGGGACTGAGGTATTGTATAGTTCTGTATTAGCTATTGATAATAATATTTAATTAAAAGGGCCAAATGGCCCTTTTGCTGTTTAAATATATTTTGGTATGTTAATAAATAATAAAATTTGTTATAATAATAATACAAAGAGATGTTTAGATAAATATATTGGGAGGGGTATAAATGACCATTGTTAATAAGGATTTTGTTATGGAATTGGCCAATGAAGCTGATGAGCCCTGTGTATCAATATATCTATCCACCGAAGCAGCTAGAGAAGGTAACTTTCACAAAGTTGAAATCAAACTAAAAAATCATCTATCTAAAACCGCTAAAAAACTTGAAAATGAATGGGGATTTAAATCGTCCGAAGTGGATGAATTTTTACAACCAGCATATGAGCTTATAAATGATATTAATTTCCTACATCACCATGAAATTGGACTGGTATTGTTTATTAGTAAAAATAAATTTGAGTATTTAAGGTTTAATCATAGTGTTAATGATCAGGTTTCAGTCAGTAAACATTTCTATATTATTCCACTTTTAAACCAACTGATGCTTAATAGTCAATACTATATATTGGCTTTAAGTAAACATTCTAATAAGTTTTATAAAGCCAATAGTGATAATATAACTCGTCTGAAAAAATATGAGGTTGAAGAAAGTCTGGATGATTATGTTGATTATGAAGGGGAAAATACTAATATTCAACATCATTCTCATAAAGTATCAGCTTCAAATACAGTCTATCATGGACGCGGTATAGTAATGGAAGAAGAAAAAGAAGACTTATTAAAGTATTTGAGGAGAATTGATAAAAGTATAAAAAATGAATTAAAAAATAAAGAGGTTCCTTTATTACTATACTGTGATGAAGGTCTATTCCATCATTATAAAAAGGTAAATTCATATAATAACCTTTTTGATAAATTTATCAATGGAAACCCAGAAAATCTAAAAATGAGTGAAATTCATGAAAAAACCTGGGAAAGTTTAAAAGAATATATCCAAAATCAAAAAGAAGAGATTATTGAAGAATTTATGGAATTAAAAGGTACATCAAAAACTTCTTTAGATATCAAGTTAATAATTCCGGATGCACTGTATAGTAAAGTCTATTCATTATTAATTGACGGTTCAAAGAAATTGCAGGGATATTTTGATATACAAAATAAGGAAGTTCACCTGCTAAAAAACGGTAATGAAACTTATGATTTGTTTAACTATGCAGCTATATTAACATTAAGAAATGGTGGAGATGTTTATGTCTTTGATGAAGAAGTTCCTGATGGTGTTAATATTGAAGCAATAAATAGATATTAAAATAAAAATAAAAATTAATAACGTAAACAAGATAAACCCCTACCATAAAGTGGTAGGGGTTTATTTAATATCTACTTATTTACCTGTTCTCATTACAAATCCTTCTATAAAGGTTTTTTGTAAAATAAGTAAAACAATAAGAGGTGGAATTAGTGTAATAATAGCTCCTGCCATTATTATATTCCACTTATTAATCGAACCGGTAGTCATAAGCATTTTTATACCTATTTGAGCTACTCTCATATCTTCTGAATTGGTAACTATTAAAGGCCATAAATATCTGTTCCACATATACACAAATTCAACTAAAAATAAAGCCCCAATATTATTCCAAGATAGAGGTATTAATACTTTTCTTAAAAAAGTCATCGGTGAACATCCATCAATACGAGCAGCATCTACCAAATCATCTGGAACGGTCATGAAAAATTGCCGGAACAAAAAGGTTCCTGTAGCTGTTGCAAAGTAAGGAAATGTTAAAGCATAGTAAGAATCTATCCAATTAAAGGTTTTCATCAATTCAAAAGTTGGAACTATTTTAACAGGAACTGGTAATAGTTGTGTTAAAAAGACAGCTGCAAATGCAACATATTTTCCTTTGAAATCAAAAAATACAATAGCAAATGCTGCCATAATAGCTAGTATTATCTTCACTATACTGGTTGTTATTGCTACTATGCCTGAATTAATAAGTAATCTACCCATATTAACTGAATTCCAAGCAGTCTTATATGTTTTTATTGCACTGGACCCGAATTTCAAATTAGGGGGAGATATGAAAGTACCTTGCAGATCTCTTGTACTAATTATTATCGCATATATTAAAGGTAAGCAGATAATAAATATTGAAATCCAAATTGCAATATGTATTAGTATTTTTTTAATTTTTTCTTTCCTAGCCATAGAAGACCCCCCTTTGAGTATATTTAAATTGTAGATAAGTGAATCCAACTATAAATGCGAATAGTAGGACAGACTGTGCATTAGCTGATCCAGCATCAAAGAAAACAAAGGCATCTTTATATAGTTTATAAGTTAATATTTCTGTTGATGTCCCGGGGCCTCCTTGAGTAGCAACATCAACTAATCCAAATGTTCTAAAGAAGGCATAAAGATAATTCATTATAAGCAAAAAGAACATTGTAGGTGTAATAAGTGGTATAGAAATCCTAAAGAATTTTTGAAAGGGACTTGCCCCATCTATTTCAGCTGATTCTAAAACCTGTTTAGGTATATTTTGTAAGGCTGATAAAAAGAAAATAACATTGTAACCAATGTTACGCCAGGCAGCAGCAATTGTAATTATAACAAAAGCTAAATTACCATTTGTTCTCCAGTTAATTTCTATACCAGTTAATACTTCTACAACATAGGTTATAAGTCCAATAGATGGGTCAAAAAGTAATGCCCATAAAACACCTGCAATAACAGTTGATAAAGCATAAGGCCAAATTATTGCAGTTCTATAAAATAATCTTCCTTTTATTTTTTGGTTTAAAAGTACGGCTAGGCCTAAGGAAACTCCCATACCTATTAATGTTACAAAAGTTGCAAAAAGGAGGGTGCGTCCCAAACTAGCTAAATATTTTGGGGAAGAAAATAGTTCTATGTAGTTTTCTAATCCTACAAAAACTTGATTTGTTCCCCAAGCTCCACCACGAAAAAAGCTAAGTTTAAATGCTTGATAAAATGGATATACCAAAAATATTACAATTACTAATATTGAAGGTGAAACTAGTAAATAAGGTAATATTTTTTCTTTGAAATAGCTTTTATTCATAATAAAAACTCCTTTTTTGCTCTCCTATATTGTTAAGAGGTGAGGTGTCTCCACCTCACCTGTATATTATTTAATTATTGTGATTCGTTATATTGTCCAATAACATTATTTGCTTCTTCAGCAGCTGAGTTGAGGGCTTCTTCAACAGTCATTTGATCGCCAAATATATTGGTTACAGCTTCATCCACAATATCTCTGATTTGTGGGAATCTACCAACTACTGCACCACCTGTTGCATCATTTTCTTTTGAGGTTAGAACTTGCATAAATGCAGTTAAGAAGTTTGGATTTTCAGAGAACCAACCTTGGTTCATAAGTTTAGTTAAAGCACTATATCTAATTGGGAAGTATCCAGTTTGTTTATGCCAATAAACTGCATTCTCAGTACTGCTTAACCATTTTACAAATTCCCAAGCAGCATCCATTTTCTCTTGGTCATCTTTAAAGATATATAAGGAAGCTCCACCAATTGTTGTTCCACCACGATTTGCCCATTCAGGTCTTGGTAGGAAAGAAGTTCCTACTTCAAATGGAGAAGTTTCAATAATATCTTTCAAGTGAGAAGTAGATTGAACTAACATAGCTGTATTTTGAGAGATGAAAGCAGCATCTGGCTCATATTCACGTCCACCATATACTAAGATGCCTTCATCTTCCCATTCAGCCCACTGTTTCATAATTTTCATACCGGGTTCTTCATTGAATAAAACTTTTGTAGCTCTTTTTTCTCTACCATTACCATTATTTACATAATTATTATCTGTCCAGTAATGGGTTTGTTCAAATACCCAAGTTGGCCAACCATAAGTAATACCATGGTCTACTACACCTGATTCTAATAATTTATTACCTACTTCAGTAAGTTCAGCATATGTTGTTGGCGGATCATCTGGATCAAGGCCAGCCTTTTCAAACATATCTTTGTTATAGTATAGAATAGCTGTGGAAGAATTAAAGGGCATTGAAACTAATTTGCCATCTGGGTTTGTATAGTACCTTCTCACCACAGATAAATAGTCACCCCAATCAACTTCACCAGGCTCAGCTAAATCTTCAATGGGCACAATATAAGGGCTGTCCCACATCATCTGTGTTCCTACTTCATATGTTTGAATAATATTAGGTGGATTTCCAGCTTTAGCAGCAGTAATAGCTTTATTTAATGTTTCTTGATAGGAACCAGTAAAGGTAGCATTTACAGTAATATTTGGATGTGATTTATTAAATTCTTCAACTAAATGTTTTACAGGTTCTAAACGGCCACCACTCATTGCATGCCACCAGGTAATTTCAACATTCTGTGCTTGCACAGTATTAAAAGTAAACATAAAAGAAAATGCTAAGGCAAAAATAAACACAACTGACATTAACTTTTTCATTTAATAATACCCCCTGTTTTTTATTAGATCATTATACAGACCATTATTTAGTTGAGGATACCACCTCCATTTATTTGTTATTTTAAAAATTATGATAAATTAAGTGAATTGAAAAAGAATATTTATAAGTATATTTCAACTATAAGGAAAGAAATAAAATTAGTATATAGTTAAATTATCTAAGATAATATAAAGAGTAAATAATTGAGCAACTATTTACACTTTAATTATATCTAAAATGGTTTTTTAAGTCAAAGTAGAAAAACATGTAATATTTAATTTGTATTTACTTTTTTATCAATAAAAATTAATAATTGATTTTCTTTTGTGGGCTTATTATAATAATGTACCCTATAGAATTGTTTAAATTTTAATATATAATATTGGATTTTTTGGGTCAAATAATGGTATAATAGAAAAAACTAATGTTTAAAAAATAAAAAAAGGAAAAAAATGAAGAGGTGGAACAAAATTTGAATCCCTTTACTCATGTAAAAATTGCTAAAGAAATCCACTATTATATAAAGCAAAACTATGAAATAGATATTCCATTAAAAACCTTTGTTTGGGGTAATATAAAACCTGACTTTAAAAAAGATAAAAAGTTACATTATATTGACAGAAACTTAAAAGAAGCTGTTAAAATGTTTAAAGAATTGAACAACTTTAATTATGGTAATAACAAGGATTATGCAGTGAGATTAGGTGAATTTTTCCATTATATTGCTGATTTCTTTTGTTATGCCCATAACACAGACTTTTTCAAAGAAAATCTGGGTGAACATTTTATTTATGAAATGAAAGCTCACAAAAAATTATCAAGATTTAAAGATTTTTTTAATAATGATTTTACAGAAAGCAATATAATTCTCAATGATAGTGAAGACCTATTAGAATATTTAATATATAGCCACAAAAAATATATTAAAAATTGGAAAAAACCTGAGAATGACTTTATTTATACATTAAAATTATCTCCAATCTTAATCAATAATATTATAATAAATAATAAATTAGCTGAGGAAGTCTCTTAAAATAAGAGGTGCATATATTTGATTAAAGAAAAATATATAACTTCTTTATCTAAGACCCTATCATATATTTTAAGACACAATCCAGAAGATTTTGAACTTAAAATGAAAATTGATGGTACTATCAAATTAAAAGATTTAATAGAAGCTTTAAAAGAGGACAATAGATTTAATAATATTGAATTACGGGATATTAAAGAATTAGCTGCAAGTGATAAGAAGAATAGGTTTAGTATCGTTGATAGTAAAAACGGGAAAAGTATAAAAGCGAATTATGGTCATAGTATTAAATGGATTAATTTAGATTATGAAGAGATAATCCCTCCTCGCTATTTATACCATGGTACTACAAATGAGGTTTATCAAAAAATTTTAAAAGATGGTATAAAAAAGATGGGGAGAAATTATGTTCATTTAAGTAAAAATAAAAAACAAGCAAGAAGAGTAGGTGAAAGACGTACTGAATCTCCAATAATATTGAAAATTTTAGCAAAGCAAATGTATGAAGACGGTAAATCATTTTTCAAAACAAATAGTGAAATTATTTTAACTGAGTATGTAAATCCAAAATATATAGAAATTTAATGCTAAGAGTTACTTTATTTATATAATTATAGGAGGATTAAATTGAGTAGAACACATGTGTTTTCAATGTTTTTGATTTTAATTATTAGTATAGTATTTATAATGAGTTCTAATATGATATTAGGTAATGAAAGAGTTAGAACTACCAATACATATAAAACGGATTTAAAGTACACTAGAGTTAATGAAATATATAATCAAAAACATTATAAAAATGATGATCAATTTATATTTGATATAAAAATAAGGAATTATTATCTAAAAGAACATAATCTAGATCCCTGCTTGATGGAGCAGATTGAGTTTCATATTGTACAACCTGGAGAAACGCTTTGGTCAATTGCTCAAAAGCACAATATTAATATTGATACATTAATTGGGGCAAATAATATAGACAATATGAATAGGATCAAACCTGGAGATAGTTTATCAATTCTTCCGATCAAAGGTATACTTTATAAAATAGGTCCTGGTCAGAGTATTGATAGTTTAGCTAATAATTTTGATATTGAAAGTTCAGCCATAAGAAATTCTAATAATATCGGTTTCAATGAAAAAGTAGAATCAGGGCGATTAGTTTTATTACCTGGTGTAAAACCTGAATTTGGTTATCAGGATAGGCTTGAAAAAATGCTGATAGCGCCTGTAAATGCTCGTATTTCTTCTTATTATGGAAGAAGATGGGGTAGAATGCATGAGGGAGTTGACTATGCAGTTTATATTGGGACTTCTATCAGAGCAGCCGGAGCCGGTCGAGTAGTTTACAGTGGATGGGCAAGTGGTTATGGAAAAGCCGTTATTATAGAACATCGTAAAGGTTTAAGAACCCTATATGCCCATAACTCACAATTATTAGTAAGTGTTGGTGAATTTGTTGAAAGAAATGAAGTAATATCTAAATCTGGAAACACCGGTAATAGTACTGGGCCACACTTACATTTTGAAGTGCAAATAAACAGTAGGGCTGTAAACCCCTTAAACTATTTAAGATGATAGATAAATTTTAATATATAAAATAATGGTATCAATAAGAGGTACCATTATTTATTTAACAAATATATGAACAATTATACATATATTCATACAAAGGAGGCAGTTTTCGATGAACACAAAAAAAGATGATAATGAATTGGTATTTAAAATAGATGGTATTGGCTGTGCTAGTTGTGCTTTGAAAATTGAAGAGAGATTAATTCAGCTGCCACAAATCATAGATGCAGACCTTAATTTAATGACAAAAAGATTAATATTAATTATTGATAGTTATAATAAAAACTTAGAAAGTAAGATTAAAAAGATAGTTAAAGAGATTGAACCAGGTTTAGAGATATCTGATTCGCAGTTTTCTAAATCAAAAGAATTTAAGTATAAACTTGAAAATTTAAGTTGTGTTAATTGTAGTAAAAAGATTGAAAAAGAGATACTAAAATTACCTGGAGTTAAAGATGTAAATATAAACTTTAGTAGCAATAAACTTTTAGTGAAAAGTGAAAATAATCATATAAACGATATTCAAAAAATTGTAAAAAGAATTGAAAATGATGTGCTTGTTAAAGAGAAGACAGAGTTATTATCAGAAAAGGCAAAAGGAAAAACAAATAGTTTCATAACCCAAAATAAGAAAAGACTATTTAATTTATTATTTGGTTCTATACTCTTTTTATTTTCTATCTTATATGCAAATCTTGCTTTTATAGAAAATATAGGATTATATTATAAAACTATTAGTATATTTTTATTTTTAGTAACTTATATATTAATTGGGCAAGTAGTAATTAAAAAAGCAATCAATAATATAATAAATGGTTTTTGGTTTGATGAATATTTTTTAATGAGTATTGCTACAATTGGGGCAATAATAATTGGTGAATACCCGGAAGCAGTTACCGTAATGTTATTTTATAGAATAGGCGAATTGTTTCAGGATAAAGCAGTTGATAATTCAAGAAAATCTATTAAGGATTTAATGGATATCAAACCTGATTATGTGAATATTTCAAAAAATAATAAGATAATAAAAGTTAATCCAAACGAGATAAAAAAAGGTGAAATAATTTTAGTAAAACCGGGTGAAAAAGTCCCTTTAGATGGTATTATAACAAAAGGTTTTTCTGTTTTAGATACCTCCTCTTTAACAGGTGAATCTGCCTTGCAAAGAGTAAAAAAAGGGGATGAGATTAGTAGTGGAGTTATAAATATAGAAGGGTTATTATATATAAAAGTAAGCAATGAATATGAAGATTCTACAGTTGCTAAAATTTTAAATTTGGTAGAAAAATCAGCTGAAAAGAAAGCAAAAACCGAAAAGTTTATAACTAAGTTTGCAAAGGTATATACTCCTATAATTGTAATATTATCAGTCATGGTAACAGTTATACCTGTCCTGTTTTTGAATGGATCTTTAAAAGTTTGGTTTTATAGATCTTTAATCTTCCTTGTAATCTCATGTCCTTGTGCTTTAATGATTTCAATTCCATTAGGATTTTTTGGTGGAATTGGTAAATCATCAAAAAATGGTATATTGGTGAAAGGGAGTAATTATTTAGAGGAATTAAAAAAGGTAAAAACTATTGTGTTTGATAAATCCGGTACATTAACAGAAGGCAAATTAAAAGTTCAAGAATTAGTAGCAGCAAATGAATACAATGAAAAGAAGTTAGTTAAGTTAGTGGCCTCTGTTGAAAACTTTTCTAATCATCCAATTGCACGAGCCCTTCGAGAATATTATCAGGGAGAGTTGGTTACTGAGAAGATTGCCAATTATAAAGAAATTGCAGGTGAAGGTATAAAGGCTCAGGTTGATGATGAAAAAGTAATAATTGGTAATAAAAAGTTATTTAAAAAAGAAAATATTAAAATCCCTCTAAAACAAGACAATATTGATAATGTAAATTACGTGGCAGTAGATGGTAAATATGTTGGTTATCTTGTAGTGACTGAAAAAATTAAGGATAGTTCTTATAAATTGATGGATCAACTTCAGAATATAACAACAATAATGCTAACCGGTGATAATCATAAAAAAGCCGAACTGGTTGCTGATAAGCTAAATATTGATGAATATTATTATAGTATGTTACCAGATGAAAAAGTTCATGTGTTTGAAGATATATTAAAAAAAGAAAAAGAGGGTAGTGTCGCTTATGTAGGAGATGGAATAAATGATGCACCGGTATTGGCCCGCGCTGATATAGGAATAGCAATGGGAGGCTTAGGTTCTGATGCAGCAATTGAAGCTGCTGATGTGGTAATAATGAATGATAACTTAGAAAAGATAAAAACAGCCTTTGATAATAGCATATTGACTAATAAAATTGTTTGGCAAAATATTATCTTGGCATTAACAGTGAAAATAGCAGTACTTTCTCTTGGTACAATCGGTCTTGCTTCTATGTGGAGTGCTGTGTTTGCAGATGTAGGTGTGGCCTTGTTGGCTGTATTGAACTCAACAAGAATTATAAATAATGAGGAGAAATAATATGGGAAAAGTAAAAAAATATTGTGATGTATGTGAAGTATTTGATCCCAACAATGAAGTTGTAAAAAGATTAGAACGACAGAAATTAAAAGAAGAGGTTATATATGACTTAGCTGAAACATTCAAGGTGCTGGGGGATCCCACCAGAATTAAAATATTATATGCACTCAAGGAAAGTGAATTATGCGTATGTGAATTGTCTGAGTTATTGGATATGAGTTCTTCAGCTATATCACATCAATTAAGAGTATTAAGGAATAATAAACTGGTTAAATTTAGAAAGGAAGGAAGATCAGTTTATTATTCCCTTGATGATGATCATGTTATTTGTTTTTTAGGTCAGGGTCTAAAACATATTTTAGAAGATAGTTAATACTAGATAGCAGTTTTAATTATCCCACCACCTAGTACATTATCATTATCATAAAATACTATTGATTGACCAGGAGTAACTGCTCGTTGTTTTTTGTCGAATTTGACTTTAATTTTTTGTTCTGTTATTGGAATTAATTTTGCTTTAAATTCAGGGCTGTTATATCTAATCTTAACATTTGCATTTATTTTTTGAGTTAACTTTGTAACAGAAATATAATTAATATTTTCTGCGATCAAACCATTAAAGTAAACATCTTTATCTTTACCAACTATAACGGCATTGTTTTTATTATCCAATTTGATAACATATAGGGGATAAGAAGCAGAAATACCTAATCCCCTTCTTTGACCTATTGTATAATTATATAAGCCATTATGGGTTCCCAATTGATTACCTTCAGTATCTAAAATAGGTCCTTTATCTCCCGTTCCTGGATAATTTTCATCTAAAAATCTAGTATAATCATTATCTGCAACAAAACATATTTCCTGACTATCAGGTTTATTATGAACAGAAAAATTCATTTGCTTTGCTAACTTACGGATTCTTTTTTTAGAATAATTACCAAGTGGCATTAATGTGTGTTTCAATTGATGTTGTGTAAAGCCATACAGCATATATGTTTGGTCCTTATAACTATCTAGTGCTTTTTTAAGGAAATATCTATTTCCATGTTTTTTTATCTTTGCATAATGACCAGTTGCAATATAATCTGCTCCAATTTGAAAAGCCTTAGTTAAAAGGGCTTTAAATTTAATTTCTTTATTACAAACTATACAGGGATTAGGGGTATTTCCCTGACTATATTCATTTACAAAATTATTTATAACTTCTTTTTGAAAAACATCTTTTAAATTAAAAGTATAATGGGGTATGCCGATTTTAGAGGCTACCATTTTTGCATCTTCAATAGAAGATAATGAACAGCAACCTCCTTCAACAAGGGGTTTTTGTTCATAGTCTGGAAATATTTCCATTGTTCCCCCAACTACTTCATAACCTTTTTCTTTTAATAAGGCAGCGGTAACAGAACTATCCACACCACCACTCATTGCTGCTAAAACTCTTTTCATAAATACATTTCATCCTTTTAAATTTATTTTTTTTATATTTATTTCTTTAATCTTCAACTGCTTTTTTAAAAGCATCTGGTGCAAGATTGGAACATTCCATCTTGTTATTCGGTAGTTCTCCTAAAGCATCTGCTATATCCTGTTTACTTATTTCTAATGCTTCATTAATTTTTTTGCCTTTTGCTAAAACTGTAAACATACTGCTGGTCGCGACAGCAGCTGCACAGCCAAATGTTTTAAAACGAATATCAGTAATAATATTATCTTTTGTATTTATATATAATTTTATAATATCACCGTGTGAATCATTGCTTGCTTCTCCTATTAGATCTGGATTATCTAACTCTCCAACATTTCTAGGATTTTGAAAATGTTCCATAACTTCTTTGGTATACATATCTATGTAAACTCCTTTTTAAGATTAATTTTCACCTAAAGGTGACATTTTTCTAATTCTCTCTATTATATCGGGTAATTTATCAATTAAAATGTTTACTTCTTTTTCTGAATTATTAATACCTAATGAAAGTCTTAGTGAACCACGTGCAGTATTTTTATCGCGTCCTATCGCTAAAAGGACATGAGAAGGATCTACGGATCCTGAAGCACAAGCAGAACCACTTGAAGAAGCAATACCTATCATATCTAAATTCAACAATAAAGATTCACCTTCAACATTTTTAAAACAAAAGCTTATATTATTAGATAAGCGTTTATCTCCTCGTGGGCCATTTAAAAGTACATTCTCAATATTCTCTTCAATACCCTTGATTATTTTGTCTCGTAGATAAGTATTATTTTTAACTTTCTTTTCTTTAGTTTCTTTTAAAATTTCTACAGACTTTTTAAACCCCATTATACCAGGTAAGTTTTCTGTTCCAGCTCTACGATTTCTTTCTTGAGATCCACCGTTCATCTGGGGAACTAATTTCGATCCTTTTTTAAGATAAAGTAATCCAATTCCTTTGGGACCATTTACCTTATGAGCTGAGGCTGATAAAAGATCTATATTCATCTTTTGTACATCAATATCAAGTTGGCCAAAAGCCTGGACAGCATCAGTATGGAAATAGATTTCTTTCTCATTTAAATAATGACCGATTTTTCTAATGGGTTGAATACTACCAATTTCATTATTGGCAGCCATAATTGAAACTAATATAGTCTGGTCATTTACAGCATTTTTAATATTTTCTAAACTAATAAAACCTTTTTCATTTACATCTATATAAGTTATATTAAAATCATGATATTTCTCTAGATACTCACAAGTATGTAAAACAGCATGATGTTCAATTTTTGATGTAATAATATGATTACCTTTATTTTTATTGGCTAAAGCAATTCCCTTAATTGCAAGATTATCTGATTCAGTACCCCCACTAGTAAATATAATTTTCCTAAAATCCTCAGCATTAATATAATCAGCTATTTCTTGTCTGGCTTTTCTAATTTCATTTTGAGCCTGTTGGCCGGTTTGATATATGCTAGAAGGGTTACCATAATAATCTTTCATATATTTATTAACTGTTTCAATGACTTCAGGATGCATAGGGGTTGTTGCTGCATGATCAAAATAAATATCATTCATTTTTAGACCTCCAATTAAAATAATCCAAAACATAAACTTGAGTAAAATAATCAGAATTACAGTTGAATTTTAACACACCCTTTAATACCTGTCAATAGTTATTTATACATTCAAATATACAGATATAATATTTATTATAGGAATGTATTAAATATATATATGATATTTTGTGTTAATTATATAATGATAAATTGAGTTATATATGTTATAATGTTTATCAAGTTAGTCATATTTTTTTGATATCGCTATATGTGGTCGGGAATAACGAATAAAAGGAGATATAATAATATGAAGAATAAATTATTGATTTCTGTTCTTATTATTTTAAGCTTATCATTAATTACTACTAATACATATGCTGATGAGAAATTATTAATATATTCAGCAGCAGGCTTAATCAAACCAATGGAAGAGATAACTGACAATTTTCAAAAAGAATATGGTATTGATATGCATCTACAGTTTAATGGATCAGGTGTATTAAAAAACCAGATTGAAACCCTAAAAAAAGGTGATATATATATAGCTGCAGATAATTGGTATTTAAGTGATCTATATAAAAAAAGTATTATTAAATCTTATCATAATATAGCGGAACATACTCCAGTGATTATAGTTCCGGAAAGTAATCCTGGTAATATAAATAAATTTAAAGACCTTTTAAAACCAGATAAAAAGTTAATAGTAGCTGATCCCAGTGCTGCTATTGGTAAAACAACTGAAGAAATATTTCAAAAAAATAACATAAAGTCTGAGATTGAACATAATATAATATCAAAAGCTGAAACTGTCAATAAAGTAAGAATGTATATTATAATGAATCAAGCGCAAGCTGGTATAGTATGGAAGGCGAATTATCATGAAAGCAAAGAGAAACTACGTTTGGTTGATATTCCAAAGGAGAAAAATGTTATTAAAAAAATTAGTATTGGAAAATTAAAGTTCAGTGATAATAAAGAATTAGCTGAAAAGTTCATAAATTTTGTATTAAGTGAAAAATCAAGAAAAATATTTGAAAACTGGGGTTATAATATAAAAATAGAGCAGGTAAAACCATGAGATATAATATTTTTAAATTAATTATGTCAGGAATTTTTACTTTATTTGTTATTTTTATTATTTTGGTGTTGATTTCACCAACTCTTTATATTAAAACTACAAATTTATTAAATCTGTTATTACACAGTCGAGAAGTAACTTTTTCATTGATTTTAAGTATTACCACTTCAATTAGTGCAGTAATATTAGCTGTTTTGTTTGGTTTACCAACCGCCTATGTACTGTCTCGTTATGAATTTAAATTTAAAAAATTAATAGACATCATATTAGATATACCTTTAGTATTGCCACCGATAATTTTAGGCTTGAGCCTTTTAGTACTATTAGGCCCAATTGGGGGCAACCAATTAGCAAAATTAGGTTTAAACTTTGTTTTTACAAGGTTAGGTATAGTAATGGCTCAGTTTGTGGTAGCTGCACCATTATTAATTAGAAGTTTAAAGATTGCATTTTCTAATATTGACCCAAAACTAGAAAAAGCTGCTATGACATTAGGGGATAATCATTTTCAAGTCTTTAAAAATATTACACTTCCTTTATCAAAAGATGGAATTATTACGGGTATAACCACAGCCTGGGCAAGGGCTATGGGGGAATTTGGAGCAACAGTAATGTTAGCAGGAGCGACTAGATTTAAAACTGAAACTCTACCGGTTGCTGTTTATCTGAATATGACCACAGGGGACTTAGAAATGGCAGTTACAGTATCTATTGTTATGATCATTTTTTCTATCTTAATAATGGGTATTTTACAGTTTTATAATAAAAGTTTATATAAATATGGAGGGATTAATTAATGGTCCTTGATTTTAAACTAATAAAAGATTTTGGATGTAAAAAGATAGATAAAAAATTTCAATTAGATAATGATATATTAGTTTTCTTTGGCCCCTCTGGTTCCGGTAAGACAACTATCTTAAACTGTTTAGCGGGATTAGATACACCGGATAGAGGGTATATAAAACTAAATAATAAGGTACTTTATTCTGCAAAGCAAAACATAAATGTTAAAACATTTAAAAGAAAAATAGGCTACATATTTCAGGATTATGCTCTTTTTCCCCACCTCAATGTATTTGAAAATATAATTTATGGAAAAAGGGATAAAGCAAAAGATATTCATAAAATAGTTCAGTTAATGGAAAAATTTCATATATCTGAATTAAAAGATAGATATCCCACCACATTATCTGGAGGAGAAAAACAAAGGGTGGCTTTAGCAAGAGCATTAATGATAGAACCTGAATTATTATTATTAGATGAACCATTATCCTCTGTAGATTATAATCTAAAAAATAAATTAATGCGAGAAATTAAAATGATACAAAAAGAATGGGATATTCCTTTTATTTATGTAACTCATAGTATAAAAGAAGCTAGGTTTTTAGGAAATCAATTTTTAAGTTTTAAAAATGAAAAAGAGGTGGAAATTAATGAATATAAAGAAAATATCAGTTGATAAAGCCGTTGGTAAGGTTATAGTACACGATATGACCCAGATTATCCCTGATGAATTTAAGGGGGTAAGATTTAAAAAAGGCGATGTAATAAAAATAGAAGATATTGAAACATTAAAAGATATGGGTAAAGAAAATATATATGTATTAGAGCTTGATGACAATAATTTACATGAAGATGAAGCAGCTGAAATTATGGCAGAAAAATTAAAAAGTAAATATATTAAACTAAGTGAACCACAAGAAGGTAAGATTTCATTAATATCAAAAGTTGATGGAATTTTAAAAATAGATAAGAGTATTCTATTTAAAGCAAATACTGAGGATGATATATTAATTACAACTGGTCAAAATAAAGTACCAGTCAAAAAAGATGAAATAATTGCAGGAGTAAGAATTAATCCTTTAACCATAGAAAAAGAGAAGATAACGCGAGTAGAAAAAATATTAAATAACAGCAGATTGTTTAAAATCATTCCTTTTAATGATTATAAAGTGGGAGTAGTAGTTACAGGAAATGAGGTCTATAAAGGTCGTATAGAAGATAAGTTTTTACCTACTTTAAAAAGAAAGTTTAGTAGATGGGGCGGTAAATTACTGGATCATAAATATGTTCCTGACAATCCAGATATGATTAAAGATGCAATAATTGATTTAAAAAAACAAGGAGCAGAAGTGATATTGACTGGAGGAGGTATGTCAGTAGATCCAGATGATGTAACTCCAGCAGGAATTAGGAAAACTAAAGCGAATGTTATAAAATATGGGGTACCTGTTTTACCAGGTAATAAATTAATGGTTGCATACTTAGATGACATTCCCATTTTAGGTTTACCAGCTTGTGTAATATTTGAAGAGGTAACTGTATTTGATATAGTTTATCCGAGAATACTTGCTGGTGAAAAATTCACCAAAAATAAATTAATTCAATTATCTTATGGAGGATTATGCCATAATTGTCCAGTTTGTCAGTATCCACATTGTTCTTTTGGTAAAGTAGATTAGAAAGGAAGATATTATGGATGTAAATTATCTGAGAATATCTATAACAGATAGATGTAATTTAAGGTGTTTTTACTGTATGCCAAAAAATGGTATCCAGTTAAAAAAACATGATGATATCATGAGTTATGAAGATATTTATAAAGTAACTAAAGTAGCTTCTGAAATCGGAATTACCAAGGTAAGAATCACAGGTGGAGAACCCCTGGTAAGATTGGGTTTAGAAGATCTTATTGAAAGAATAAATTCAATTGATAAGATTCAAGAAATTAGTCTTACGACTAATGGAGTCAATTTTTATAAAAAAGCTAAAATATTAAAAGAAAAAGGATTAGATCGTGTTAATATAAGTTTAGATACCTTAGATAGAAGTCAGTATAAGCAAATTACCGGCCTGGACCAATTAGATAATGTTATAAAAAGTATAGATAAAGCAAAAGAACTAAATTTAAGCCCTGTTAAAGTAAATACAGTATTGATTAAAGGTATTAATGATAAAAATATAAATAAGTTTTTATCTTTTATGAATAAAAAAGATATTATACTAAGATTTATTGAATATATGCCTATTGGGAGTGGGAAAAGAGAAGGAAATCATATCTCAATTGATGAAATAAAAAATGTTATATCAAAAGATCAAAAATTAATTCCAGAGCAAGTTAAAGGCAATGGACCTGCTATCTATTATAAAGTGAAAGGGCTAAAAGGTCGGTTAGGTTTTATATCTGCTTTTAGTCATAACATTTGTGAAAATTGTAATCGATTAAGATTAACTGCTGATGGGAATATTCGTTCTTGTTTACTCAAAGAAGAAGAAACTTCACTTTATGATAATAAAGGTCTTTATAATAAGGATAAAATTAAAGAAGTGTTATTGAATTCTATAAAAATAAAGAGCCCTCATTATGGATATGAGGAAGTTTTCGAAAATAGCAAGAAAAATATGAACAGTATTGGAGGTTAAGTCAATGAGCGGGTTTAGTCATATCGATAAAGATGGTAATCCTCAGATGGTTGATGTTACTAATAAAACAAAGACAAATCGTAAAGCAACTGCAAAAGGTATCATAAATATGAATGAAAAAACACTTAATTTAATTAAAAATAATGACATTAAAAAAGGACCGGTTTTAGATACTGCTAAGATTGCAGCAATAATGGCTGTCAAAAATACTGCTAATACAATTCCAATGTGTCATCCGATTTCTATAGGTGGTATAAAAGTTGATTTTGAGTATAAAACGATAAATAGTATTGAAATTACAGTGACGGTAAAAACTTATGATAAAACTGGTGTAGAAATGGAAGCTTTAAATGGTGTATCTACAGCTGCTTTGACCATATATGACATGTGTAAAGCTGTAGAAAAAAATATGGTAATAGGGGACATTCGATTAATTGAAAAATCTGGTGGGAAAAGTGGTCATTATATCAGAAAAGAAGGTGAGAGATAAAATGGATGGAAAAGTAAAAGCAGTATGTATTAGCCGTGAAAAAGGTACTAAAAAGGAAGATATTAAAGAAGCGGAATTAATAGAAAATTTTGGAATAAAAGAAGATGCTCATGCCGGCAAATGGCATCGGCAAGTAAGTTTATTAGGTATAGAAAGCATTAATAAAATGGAAGAAATGGGATTAGACTTTAATCTTGATTTTGGTGATTTTGCAGAAAATATAACAACTGAAGGTATTACATTATATGAATTACCAATTGGTACTATTTTAAATATAGGTAATGAAGTAAAGTTAGAAGTAACACAGATTGGTAAAGAATGCCATCACGGTTGTGAGATACTTAAACAGGTTGGTAAATGTATTATGCCTGAAGAAGGTATCTTCACTAAAGTAATTAAAGGAGGTACTATTAAAGCAGGAGATCCGATAAAAATCGACAAATAATATAAGAAAATTTATGATCTAATTCAAAAAATATTGATTTGTAGTTTTAAATGATATTTTTCTATTGCAGAGATTACCATCAGATGTTAGTATGTAGAAAGAATTGGAGTGATGGTAATGAAAGCAACAGGTAATTTAAGAAGAATTGATGAAATGGGTAGAGTTGTAATTCCAAAAAAATTAAGAAATTCATTAAATTTAAAAAGTGAAGATTCTATAGAAATATTTATAGAAGAAGATATGATAGTGTTACAGAAATATGAACCAGGTTGTTTATTCTGTGATAATACTGATAATACTATCAACTATATGGGAAAACAGGTTTGCAAAAAATGCTTAGAAGATATGGACAATTCTTGACAGATTAATATTAAAGTTATAAATTTAAACTATAGAAATACTTTAATAAATCAAGAGGTGGTTATATGGCAACTTGTGAAAATCATGAAGCAAATATGGATTATTGTAACTGTACATATGAACCATGTCCCCGTAAAGGAAAATGTTGTGAATGTATAAGGTATCATAAAAAGATGAATGAATTACCAGCCTGTTTTTTTCCTGATGAAGCTGAAAAGACATATGATAGATCTATTGAATATTTTGTGGAATTACACTCATAGGAATTATTCCCGGCTTTTAGCCGGGAATTGTTTTTCAAGCATATTTTTCAGAATTTTATAAAGATTAGAAATTAAGAAATTTACTTTACTTTTTATTTTAAATGGAGTAAAATACTCATAATAACAGAAAGTTATAAGAGGTAATAAATAATCGCTATACTTCATTTTTATAACAGCGGTTTTTTTGTGGCATATATATAATTTAGCTTGTTAATTAGTTAAATAATTATAAAAATTTTATACATTATTTATAATAAACATATAATAATAAATACAAAATAAAGTTAAATCCTAGATATTATATTTATTCCTTATTATTTTTACTCTTCTCTCATATTAGCAGGGATTTCCTATTCTTTCAGGAATATAATATCTTAGAGGAGATGATATATAATGGAGAAATTATATCTACTAGATGGACACAGCCTTGCCCACAGAGCCTTTTATGCCTTACCTCTCTTAACCACCGAATCCGGTGAATACACAAATTCTGTTTTTGGATTTTCAAGAATGCTTTTTAAAATAATAGATGAAGAAAAACCTGATCATATAGCTGTAGCATTTGATTTAAAAGGACCTACTTTTCGTCATGAAGAATATGAGGATTATAAAGCTGGTCGTAAAAAGACACCTGATGAATTAATACCTCAGATTGATCTAATTAAAGATGTTTTAAGGTCTTTAAATATTCCGATCATCGAAAAAGAAGGTTATGAAGCAGATGATGTAATTGGTACTATGGCTAAAGAAGCTGCACAAAAAAATATAAATGTAAAGATTGTAACTGGTGATAGGGATGCTTTACAGTTAATTGATGAATATATAAATGTAATTTATACTCGTAAGGGTATAACAGATATAGTTGAATATGATATTGAAAAAGTAAAAGAAAAATATGAACTTAGACCCGACCAATTAATAGATATGAAAGGTCTGATGGGAGATAGTTCTGATAACATTCCAGGTGTGCCTGGAATTGGAGAAAAAACTTCGATTAAATTATTAAAAGAATTTGATAGTATGGAAAATGTTTTAGAAAATATAGATAAAGTATCTGGTAAAAAAAGAAAAGAAAATTTGAGAAAATATTCCGAGCAAGCCAAAATGAGTAAAAAACTTGGTAAAATTGTTACTGATGTATCGATTGATTTAGATTTTGAAGAACTTAAATTAGATGAACCTAACTTTGAAGAAGTTATTGAATTATTTAAAAGATTAGAATTCAATTCACTTTTAGATCGTTTTGAAGATGAAATAGAAGAAAAATTAAAGGAAATAAGTTATAATTCTGTAGAATCTAATAAAGATGTAAATATTGTTCTAGAAAAAATAAAGAAAAGCAACAAATTTGCTTTTGCTTTTGACCAAGATGAAGATGAATTATTACTAAAAACAGACGATCAAATTT
Source organism: uncultured Halanaerobiales bacterium (assembly GCA_964430875.1). Lineage (GTDB taxonomy): Bacteria > Bacillota > Halanaerobiia > Halanaerobiales > M55B127 > M55B127. The sequence goes on along the minus strand of CAYSHP010000006.1, from coordinate 5,250 downwards.
ATAAATTTAAACCTTTTGCAGAATATGTAAATAAGTTTAAAAATGTATTTGAAAATAATGACATTAAAAAAATATCTTTTAACAGTAAAGAAAATATATTATATCTTATTGAGAATAATATAGAGTGTAAAGGTTTAAAGTTTGACCCTCAACTAGCATCATATTTATTAAATCCAGATGAATCACCGCTTAAAATGAAGAATATGTTGATGAGGGAGTTTAATGTTTCTAAAGATGAAATTGAAAGTTCTCAAGACCAAAAAGCACAATTTTTAAACTATTTATTTGATTTAAAAGATATATATATTAAAAAGCTAGAAGATAAAGATTTATTAGAACTATACAATAATATCGAGTTACCATTAATCAAAGTTTTAGCTCAAATGGAAACTAATGGGATATATGCGGACTGTGAATTTTTAGAAGATTTTTCTCAAAAAATTGCAGATAAAATTAAAGACATTGAAGAGAAAACTTATGAATTAGCGGGGGAAGAATTCAATCTTAATTCTCCTAAACAGTTAGGTGAAATTTTATTTGATAAATTGGAATTGCCTGTTATCAAAAGAACTAAGACCGGTTATTCAACTAGCATTGATGTTTTAGAAAAGTTAGAGGGAAAACATGATATAATTCCCTTAATTATGGATTATCGCAAATATCAAAAGATTAAATCTACATATGTAGACCCTTTATTAAATCTTGTAGATGATAAGACTGGTAGAGTTCATACAAATTTTAATCAAATGGTTACTGCTACAGGGAGATTAAGTAGTACTGAACCTAATTTACAAAATATACCTATTCGAACCGAAGAAGGTAGAGAGATCAGAAAAGCATTTATACCTGAAAAAGAAGAATGGGTATTACTTTCAGCTGATTATTCACAAATAGAATTAAGGGTTTTAGCACATATTAGTGAAGACAAACAGTTAATAAAAGCTTTTAATGAGGGACAGGATATTCACACTCAAACTGCCTCAGAAGTTTTTGATGTAAAAAAAGGTGAAGTAACTTCTGATTTGCGTAGACATGCTAAAGTAATAAATTTTGGTATTGCATATGGAATGAGCTCATATGGATTAGCTCAAGATTTAGATATTTCAAATGGAGAAGCTGAAGAATATATAAATAAATATTTTGAAAGATTTCCCGGTGTAAAAAAATATATGGATAATGTAGTACAAAAAGCCAAAAAAGATGGCTTTGTACGTACTATATTTAACAGATTAAGATATATAAAAGGTATAAATAGTAGTAATTACCATAGGAGATCATTTGCAGAAAGAGCTGCTATTAATACTCCAATTCAAGGTAGTGCAGCTGATATTATGAAAATAGCAATGATAGAAGTATATGATGCCTTAAAAGAGATTGAAGATTTAAAAGCTAAAATGCTTTTACAGATTCATGATGAAATAGTATTTGAAGTTGCTAAAACGGAGTTAAATGATATAGCCAAGTTAGTAAAAGAAAAAATGGAAAATGCAGTAGATTTAAAGGTGCCGGTAATTGTTGATTTGAAAACAGGTAGTAATTTAAAAGAACAAAGTAAATATGATATAAAATAATTGAGGTGTATAAAATGCCGGAATTACCTGAGGTACAGACTGTAGTAACTGGTTTGAATAAACTCTTGCGTGGTAAAAAAATAGTTAATACACATATATATGATGATATGGTTATAGGTTATCCTGAAAAAGCAGAATTTATTAAGTTAAGCAAAGATAAAAAAATAAAATCATTATCTAGAAGAGGTAAATATATAATAATAAATTTGAATAACAACAAACTTAAACTTGTTGTTCATTTACGAATGTCAGGCAAATTATTATATAAAAAGAGAAATGATGAAAAAGATAAACATACACATGTGATATTTGAATTTGCTGATGATACAGATTTAAGGTTTAATAATATAAGAAAGTTTGGTAGGCTTTATATTATAACAGATGATGAAATAGGTGAGGCTGGTAATTTAGCAAATTTAGGTATTGAGCCTCTTAGTGATGAATTTACTCTTGATAAATTTAAAGAAATGTTAAAGGACAGAAAAGGAATGATAAAGCCTTTAATAATGAAACAAGAATTTATTGCTGGAATAGGCAATATTTATGCCGATGAAGCACTATTTATAGCTAATATAAGGCCTGATAGAAAAGCTAATACCTTAAATGATAAAGAAATAATAGATTTGTATAATGCAATAAGAGATATATTAAGAAAAGGTATTAAAATGGGTGGCACATCTGTAAGTGATTATGTAAATGCTTTAGGTAAAAGTGGAAAGTTTCAGCATGAGCTTAATGTATATAAAAAAGACGGAGAAAAATGTGAAAAGTGTGGAGCACAAATAGAAAAGAAAAAAGTTAGTGGTCGAACAGCCCGATTTTGTCCAAATTGTCAGAATTAGGAGGAAAAATTTTGATTATAGGTCTTACAGGTGGAATTGCCACTGGGAAAAGTACAGTTTGTAAAATTCTCAAAGGACTTAATGTTAAAATTATTGATTCTGATAAAATAGCTCATCAAGTTTTAACATATAATGATGTAATTGATAAGATAAAAGATCAATTCGGGGAAAAGATTTTAGATCAAAAGGGTAATATTAACCGTAAAAAATTAGGTTCGATTGTCTTTGAAGATGACAAAAAACGCAAATTATTAGAATCTATTACTCATCCCAAAATTTTTACAATAATTGAAAATAAGATAGAAGAATATAAAGATAGTGAAGGTAAGATTATAGTATTAGATGCACCTTTATTATTTGAAACTTCTTTGGATAAAAAAGTTGATGAAACTTGGGTTGTATATACTAGTAAAGAAACCCAAATAAATAGGATTATTGAAAGAGATAATCTAAATAAAAAAGAAGCAATGCAAAGAATAGATGCTCAGATGGACCTTGATAAAAAGGCGGAGAAAGCCGATATTGTTATTAATAACGAGGGGTCTATAGCAGATTTAGAAAAGAAAATCACTAAATTGGTTGAGAAAAGGAGATGATCTATTATATAATTATTAACAAAGACAAATAATTATACTTAGATTGCTTTTATCAAGCCAATTGTGACGAGAATTTTTTGTAACATAAGGAAGGATTTCATTCTAATTCATAGAATATAGTAATAGAGTTTTACAGAGAGTTCTGTCATTTAGGTTTTATTGGTCTTTTTCAAGACCAAAATCAAAGTTTTTTATATTTTGAAGGGGGTGAATTCAGAGGGAAGATAGAATTGAGAAGCAATAGTAAATTTTTCAAATTAGTTAGTATTATTTCAAGGAGGGAAAAATTTTAAATGAAGAAAAAATTTGGTGTCTTATTGTTGTCATTAATCTTAGTTTTTACAGTAGTTAGTATTGCAGGAGCACAGGACGAAGTAAAAAGTCCAGATACTTATACCCATGTAACCATTGGTAATCAAAGTACTTTGGACCCACATTATTCATATGATACAGGTAGTTCAGAAATAATTGATAATGTTTATGAATGTTTAATTCAATATCAGGGCGAATCTGTTAATGAATTCGCACCATTACTTGCAACTAAAGTTCCTTCTAAAGAGAATGGACTTATTTCCGAAGATGGTACAGAATATACCTTTCCACTTCGTGAAGGCGTAACATTTAGTAATGGTAATGAATTAACTCCTGAAGATGTTAAGTATAGTTTCCTTAGAGGTATGATCATGGATCGTGCTTATGGTCCAATGTGGATGCTTTATGAACCTCTCTTTGGAGACATGGCTACTCTATCAGACTTAACAAAAGAAGTTGTAGGAGTAGAAGATCCTAAAGAATTAACAGCAGAACAGTCCGCTAAAGTATATGCTGAATTAGATAAGAAGATAACTATTGATGGAAATAAAGTAACTTTCCATCTTGAAAATCCTTATCCTCCATTCTTAAATATCTTGTCACAACACGCTGCTTGGTCAAGTATTCTTGACAAAGAGTGGAGTATTAAGCAAGGTGCTTGGGATGGTAGTCCTGAAACTATAGCTGACTATCATGATCCAGTAAAAGAAGATGACCCACTTTATGATGCAATGATGGGTACTGGTCCATTTGTCTTAACTGAATGGGTAAATGGTGACCATGTAATCTTAAAAAGAAATGAAAATTACTGGCGTTCACCTGCTAACTTCAAAACTGTAATTATTAAAAATATTGATGAGCCTACAACCCGTATTTTACTTCTAAAACGTGGTGACGCTGATTCAATTGCATTAGATTATCAATATTTCAATCAGATTGAAGGCAACGAAGATATTGAAATTATAAGAGAACTTCCACAACTACAAAACTTAACAATGTTATTTAATTGGACAATTGAAACTAAAGGTAATGACTACATTGGTAGTGGAAAACTTGACGGCGAAGGTATTCCATCTGACTTCTTTACAGATGTACATGTAAGAAAAGCATTTAGTTATGCTTTTAATTACAAAGCATTTATTGAAGAAGTAAGACAGGGACAATCACAAAAACTTCGCGGCCCAATTGTTAATCCTCTATTAGGCTATAGTGAAGATTCTCCTGTTTATCAGTTAGACTTAGAAAAAGCAGAAGAACACTTCAAGCAAGCTTGGGATGGACAAGTTTGGGAAAAAGGATTCAAACTTACAATTCTATATAACTCTGGTAACATGACAAGAAAAACTGCTGCTGATATCTTTAAATCATACTTAGAACAAATTAATCCTAAGTTCGATATCAGTACAAGAGCAGTTCAATGGTCTACATTCTTAGATGAATCAGCTAGAGGTACCCTACCACTTCAAATTGGTGGTTGGTTAGCTGACTTCCCAGATCCACATAACTTCGTTCAACCTTTCTTACACTCCCAAGGTTACTATGGAGGAAAACGTGGACAGAATTACATTGACTGGGCTGAAGAAAATGTTGACCCATTAATTGATAAAGGTATTACTACAATGGATCAAGATAAACGTGTAGATATCTATAAAGAACTACAAAGTATTGCCCATAATCAAGCTATTGATGTTTGGTTAGATCAGCCATACAGTGCTAGAATTCAACGTGACTGGGTTAAAGGATGGTACTTCAACCCAATGCGTCCAGGTCAATACTTCTATATCTTGGATAAGTAATAGTAGTTCAATGACAATTTATTATTAAATAATAATGCCAGGGGGGTATCCCCCTGGCAATTCTATGACAACAGTATTTTTGTAAATTTTTAGTAATGGAAGAAAGGAGTTTTAACAGTTGATAAATTATATA
>CAYSHP010000005.1:0-75688 GCA_964430875.1 uncultured Halanaerobiales bacterium | reverse complement strand
ACGTAGCAATTCCTCTCCACCTAAATCAAAGGCAAGATTTAGATGGAGTTTCCTTACTACATTTTTGATGAACTTATTAAATTACCCAAACCAGCCAAGCCTAACATTAGTCCGGCAATAGGAAGAGGAACATTTTTTAATAATTTTGTCATTTTTCCACCTACTTTATAACATCATTTTCTAGGAAGTTTTCCATAACCCAGGCAGCAACTTCACCGGTAATTTTAATACAGTGTTCAGCTCTTTCTTTACTAGCAAAATCATCAAAATCTTTAGTAAGTGCTCTACAACAAGTAGATCCATACTTTTCAATGATATAATCATGTAAAGCAGCATTATTAGGGAAAGAACCGGGCATTTCAGCGCCTGGTTTGGTTCTGCCATGTGCTAACCCTAAAGCCATCACACCGCCGCTTACAGCCCCACATAGACAACCTGATTTACCAACACCAATTGGAAACCCAGAGGCTAATTTAACAATTTCTGGTCTAAATTCTTGCCCAAGTGTATCATTGATAGTAGTTAAGACAGATTCAGAACAATAATAATCTCCCTTTCTAAAATATTTTTCAGCTGTTTTTCTAACTTCTTCAACAATATTTTGCTTCTCTTTTGTTTTCATTATAACCACTCCTAGTAAAATATTTCACAACTATTAATAAAAGATCATAATCATGATTATATATCGAGTATACTTATAAATTAAATAAGAATTAATTATAAATAATATTGAAAGAAAATTTGTATTGATTTTATATAAGTATAATAGTATAATATGAATATAAAGTCACATGAACAAACAGTCACTCTTATTTAGTTGAGAGGGGAAATATTATGTTTCTATTGAGACTCGCTTTTAAAAATATATTTAGACATAAAATAAGAACTATTATATCGATTATTGTGATAGGTTTTGCTGTAATGATTGTAATTTTTTCTCGTGGTTTCATTAATGGAATGATACATTCATTATATTCTGATTCTATTCAATATAATTCTGGTCATGTACATATTATGAGAGATGATTACTATAAAAAGAAAAGACTAATGCCGCTTGATTTTCCAATTAATGGCTATGAGGACAATAATTTAAATAAGATGATTACCAGTATAGAAAATATTGAAGATGTAAAAGGTGTTATCTATCGATTGAAGTTTGGTTCAATGATAAGTACTGGTAAAGAATTAATAACATTGCAAGGTTGGGGTATTGATCCGAAAAGGGAAATTAAACTTACGAATATCAAAGATCGAATAGTAGAAGGTAGGATGGTACAATCAGAAAAGCTAGAGGTAGTTATGGGAACTGAACTTCTTAATAAAATCGACTCCCAAGTAGGAGATAACGTTACAATTTTATTTAATACCTCCTATAGTTCTTTAAAGGGAGTTACCTTTAGAATTGTGGGAAGAATAGAGAGTGGGTTAAAGCTTTTAGATGAAAATGTTTTTTATTTACCTTTAAAAGAGGCACAACGTCTATTATATATGGAGGATCAAGTTACTGAAATGTTAGTAATGGCGACTGGAAGGAATAAAGCTGAAGAAGTTCAAAATGGAATTAATAATTTAATGAAAGAAAATAATGTTCAAGACAAATACTTAGTAATTCATTATGAAGATTCAAATGTATTGCTTTCTTATCTAAATATAGCTCAAATTTTTTATAATCAAATCTATTTCTTATTTGTTATTCTAGCAAGTGTGGTGTTAGTAAGTACTATGATTATGATTGTTAAAGAAAGAACGAAAGAAATAGGAATGATGCTTGCCCTTGGTTTGAAAGAAAAAGGTATCTTGAAATTATTTATTTTAGAAGGCAGTATTATTGGTTTATTTGGAAGTTCTATAGGTGCCGTAGTTGGTCATTATCTGAGTAGAATTTTATCAGAAATAGGCATTGATGTTGGAACAGCAGTAAACAGTGTTAGTTCTAATATAATGTTTAATAAAATAATTTATCCAACTTCTTCAATTGGAAATAGTCTATTTGCATTTTTTGTCGGTATTATTATAGTTATTTTAGTCAGTGTAATACCTGCCAGGAGAGCAGCGAAACTTGAACCAACTGAAGCTATGAAAGAATAAATTTTTATATTGATAATAGGGTGGGGAGGTGTTTTCATTGTTCTTATTAAAATTAGCATATAAAAATCTATTTCGATATTGGAAAAGGACTTTAATTGCTGCTTTTATTATAGCAATGGCTGTGTTTGTATATTTGATAATGGATTCTATGTTGTTAGGTATGGAAGATATGACCTATGAAAATATAATAAAATATGAATCAGGTCATCTTCAGATAGCTGACAAAAAATATTGGGAAGATAAAGATGAGTTACCACTGGAAAATTTAGTACCATTAGAATCTAGATTTAATGAAGATATAAAAAAAACTGAAGGATATATTTCTCAATCCCCTCAATTAAGATTTCAAGCATTACTAAATAACAAAGGAGATGAGCTACCAGTAATTGGAGTAGGTATTAATCCCACTAAGGCTTTAGAAGTTTTCGATTTAAAAGAGAATCTAGTTGTAGGAACATTTTTTCAAAATGAAGAAAGAAAAGTTGTTTTAGGGAAAACTTTAGCAGAATTAATGGATGTTAATCTAGGTGATTATATAACACTTATATTTAAAACTTCTACTGAGACATTTAATACAATAGATGCCCAGGTATCAGGCCTTTTAGAAACAACCAATCCTAATATTAATAATAATTTTATCTATTTACCATTAGATATTGCCCAGAATTCATTATCTGTAGGCAACAAAGTTAGTAGAATAATCATAAGACTAAATAATAAAAGTCAAGTCAATAATGCAAAAAGTCAATTAAATAATATATTGGGTAATAACATGAATAATTTGGGTGTTTATACCTGGAATGAATTAGAAGTAGCAGAGGTTTTAAATGTAGATCAGGTTATTTCGAAATTACTTTTAGCAATTATATTAATTATTGGAGCTATGGGTATAATAAATACTGTAATATTAGCAGCTCTGGAAAGAATGGAAGAGATTGGAATGATGAAAGCATTAGGTTTAAAGGAAAGAGAAATTGTACAAGTTTTTATGTATGAGTCAATTGGTATTGGTATCATAGGGGTAATAGTTGGATCAATATTTGGAGCTTTAACTATCTGGTATTTAGTTAATTTTGGTATGGATTATGCGATTTTTATGGAAGGTGGAGGTAAAGAAGTAATGGGAGATGTAGGATTTCCATTAGTAACTAAAATTTATAGTTCTTGGAATCAAACTGCATTTATTATAGTCAATTCATTTGGTCTAATGACCTCTGCTTTAGCAAGTATTTTTCCAGCTTATTGGGCTGCGAAAAAAGATCCGATAAAAGCCCTTCAACATCGGAAGTAAAAGTTTATAAATAAAGAGCGGAGAGCATTTCTACTCTCCGCTTAAATTATATATTTATTTTTCACCGCGTAAGTATTTATCAATACCTACGGCTGCATCATGGCCGGTTTTAATACCGGTAATAACATCAGGCCCCTGCACAATATCTCCACCTGCAAATAACCAGGGAAGAGAAGTTTGCTGTTCTTCATCAACTTTTATTCTTGGTCCTTCATATTCAATATCATAGTTATCATCAATATAACTATTATCTCCACCTTGACCGATGGCTTCTACTACCATATCACAGTCAAAGTTTTTAATATCATCATTATCAAATGATGGACTAAAGTTCATATCATCATCAAATACTGATACACAGCAGTTTGTACATAATTGTGCTATACTGCCATCTTCATTAACAACGATTTCTTTTGGACCGCGGCCCGGTTCAAATTTTACTCCTTCTTCGCGGGCTTCTTCGATTTCTTCTTCATCAGCAGGCATGACATCTTCGGTTTCTAAAGAAGTAACTATAACATCAACTTCTCCAAATTCTTGTTTTTGTATTCTAGCTAATGATCTTGCAATATCCATTGCAACATTACCTCCACCAATTACTACAATTCTTTCAGTAACCGGTACTTTTTCGCCTTTAGTAATTTTCTTTAGTAAGTAAATAGCCTGATAAACATTATTGTGATCTGTACCTGGAATTCTGGTACTCCTACCATTATGTAAACCGGTAGCAGCAAAAACAGCATCATATTTATCTTCAATTTCTTGCATTTTTATATCTTCACCGACTCTAGTATTAAAGACAAAGTCTACACCAAGTTCTTTTATATAATTAATATCCTTATCTAGTTGATCATATGGTAATCTGTATTCTGGAATACCATATCTCATCATCCCTCCTGCTTTTTCTTCTGCTTCATAAACAGTAATCTGATATCCCATTAATCTTAAGTAATGAGCAGCAGAGAGACCAGCAGGTCCTGCCCCAATAATAGCGACCTGTTTATCAACCTGGTCTATTTTTTCTGTACCTAATACTTTTTGATATTCAGCAGAGTCGACATTATCTACTGCATATCTTTTTAGCCAACGTATAGAGATCGGTTCACCGCGGTGACCAATAGAGCAGATCGTTTCACATTTATGAGTACATATTCTACCACATACTTCGGGTAGTGGATTATCTTCATAGATTTGTTTTAAGGATTCATCTAAGTCTTCATCAAAAATACCCCGGATATATTCTGGTATATTCATACTAGCCGGACAGGCTTCTGTACAAATATCACATTCCACACAACGGGAGGCTTCTTTTTCAGCCTTTTCTTTAGAAAAACCCTGCACAATTTCTACAAAAGAATCGACTCTTTTCGCTGGATTTAATTCTTCCATCTCCACTCTATCTAAATCAAGAAGTTCAGAAACTTCATCTCTTTTATAACCAACTTCAAATTCTACTTTATTAATATTTTTGTTATCAGGTATATAAGAAAAAGTATCAGGGTCTTGATCAATATAAGTATAGTCTTGTGTAAATTCTAAAGAACCAGTAGTACAAACATCAACACATAGCCCACACCAGCAACAGCGCCCATAATCAATTTTAGGTCTTTCATCACGTTGTCCTAGTTCGGTTTTAACATCAGCTAATTGAACCATATCAATGGCTTTATTATCACAGATTTCTGCACAGGTTCCACAACCAATACACTTATCTAGGTCATTTATATGAAAACCACGATATCTTTTAGCAGTTTCTTTGCTTTCTTTTGGGAATTTAACTGTTTCAGGTTTTTTAAATAAATTTTTAAATGTAACGGTGGGAGAAAAAATACTTTTTTTATCTTTACTCATCAAATTCACCTCACTTTGAGAAATATTATCTATCAAATTCCGGTGGACAGATACCTAAACTATGGGCCCAGACCGGTACATCTTCAATTCTTGTACCCGGTAAGAGTGCTTCTACACCATATAATCCGAGTGGAGTAGATGTACCCCTCACATGCACTCTATAAGGTTTTAACCCACCATCAGAGACCATATAATAGCCATATTCTCCCCGAGAAGATTCAACTTTAACATAAGCTTCACCTTCTGGTATTTTATACTTTAAAGCATTCCCTAATTTGACACTTACAGGACCATCCGGCATATTATTTATTAACTGTCTAATAATATTTATACTTTGAAAAATTTCATTTCTTTTTAATTGTAATCTAGTCCAGGCATCAGCATCCTGGCCGGTTGGAATTACAAAGTCTACTTCATCATAAGCTCCATAAGGCATCAGTCGTCTAACATCATGTTCAAGACCAGTCGCTCTTAAAGCAGGACCGGTAACTCCTAAACGAAGTACATCTTCCTGTTTTAAAACAGCTGTACCTTTCCAGCGTTTTTGAGCAGTAGGATTTTCAAAGATTAATTTTTGAAATTCCGGCATCCTATTATTTTCTAAGTCATCTAATAGATCTAATATCTTGTCAAAGGTTTCATCTTCAATATCATGTCTAACCCCACCTGGCCTAATGTAGATATGATATACTCTACCACCTGTAATTTCTTCAAATATATCTAATATATAATCACGTGCTAAAACTCCTATCTGCATAGCTGAATAAAGACCAATTGCCGCAGAATTACCTCCGATAGAAAAAATGTGGGCTTGAATTCTAGCCAGTTCTAAGATGATTGACCTAATATATTGGGCTCTTTTTGGTACTTCGATTTCACCGATTGCTTCATAACCCATAGCATAGACCATTTCATTGATATCTGGTTCCATAACACAGATTCTACAAACTAAAGGAGTATTTTTAATCCATTCTCTTTCTTCCATTAATTTTTCAAATCCGCGGTGTAAGTGTCCAGCATTAGGTTCCGCTGATACAACTGTATCACCTTCATAATAATAATTTATACCATAATTACCTGGAACACCAGGATGGTTAGGACCAAAAAACATTTCCGTCATTTTACTTTTATCCATGGTATTCCCTCCATTCATATTTTTCATCTACATATTCTCTGGTATTAAAATCTTTTCTCATCGGTGGAATATCATTCCAATTTTCTAAAATAAGTTCATCCATATCATCATTTCCTTCAAATTCAACACCGAAAAAATCATGTATATCGCGTTCATAATATTGAGCAACTGCCCAAATATTTTTTATGGTTACAAATTTAGATTCTTTTCTATCAATTCTTGTTTTAACACTAATATTTATTTTATCTTCATAAGAGAAGAGATGATAAACTAGTTCGAATTCATTATCATCTATCCAGTCTACACAACTTATAGTAGCAAGATGAATATAACTGTGGGCTTTAAGATAATTTAATCCAGAAATTAATTCATCCTTTTTTAGTGTGACAGCCAGATTTTGTGTTCTTAACTTTTTAACATCGAGAGGATTTAATTTATTTTTGATCAGTTCAATTACTTCTGATTCATTTCTCATTGTCTTCTCTTAACCTCCCCTAAGACTTTCTCTTGGTTTTCTTTGTAAAAATCATAATCTTCCTTATATCTTAGATAACCATCAGCATTACCAGTTTCAATTTTGTTTTTAAGTTCCATAAAACCTTCCAGAATTGCTTCCGGACGAGGCATACAACCAGCTATATATAAATCAACTGGTATATACTTATCAAGTTGTTTGATTGTATTATATGAATCCCAGTACATACCCCCATTTATCGTACAGGAACCAAAACCCATTACAAATTTGGGATCCTGCATTTGTTCATAAGTATAGATAACCCTTCTTAAAGTCTTAGTGCTTAAATAGCCTGTTATTAAGAGGATATCTGCCTGTCTAGGGGTAGCAGCAGGACCGATTCCAAATCTACTCATATCATATCTAGAAGTCATAGTAGGAGGAAGTTCAATTGCCCCACAGCCTGTACAGTAGTGAAGCATAAAAAGGGATCTTTTTTGCGCCCAGTTAATGACCTCCTGCCATTTACTACTTTTAAATTTATCTTTCATTAATGATCACTCCTGATTAAAAAATAATGATGACTGCTTGCAACAAGGCGGCAATTAAAGGCCACTTCCAGTAAAATAAGACACCTTGCTCGACTTTAAAACGTGGGAATATAGAACCAATTAAAGTAGCCAATAGCCAAACAATAAGCATTTTCAAGATGAAAATGATTATGTTGGAAGAGCCTCCTAAAAAGAGGTTTACAAAAAGAGCAGTCTCAACAACAATTGCTACAGCGTGCTGTAACATTAATAGTGCTAAATATTTACCACCATGTTCAACCACCGGCCCTGAAGCAATTTCAGAGGGGGCGATAGGTGCATCAAATGGTTTTTTACCCATTAAACCTAAGAGGGCAATAAAAGCTACAACAGTACCAATTGGTACATTAATTAAATTCCAGTTTAAAAACCCACCTTGTTGTGCCTGCACAATTCCCCAAATTGATGAATTACTACTTCTATATATTAAGGTTAATAAAACTACTATAAATGGCATTTCATAACCTAACATTTGAGTTAAAGCCCTTGAAATACCAACAGAAGCCAGAGGATTTCCTGAACCAACTGTGGCCATTGCCATACCTAAATAAGCAATTGCCATCAAATAGATAACTAATAAAAGGGTGCCGCTCATACTATAAAGTTGAATACTGGCAATTGGTACAAAAAATAGGGTAGCTATCATGCCCCCAAAGGCCATTATTGCCCCAAAATCAAAGATAAAGCCGTGTGTAATAGCGTCTTTACCGAATAATTTCAAGACATCAATATAGGGTTGATAAAATGGTGGACCGACTCTTTTTTGAGTGCGGGCTACAGTTTTTTTGGCAAAACCAATGAAAAGAAGACCCAAAGCCATTGCTCCAAATGCTATAAGTATAAACTGAATTATTGTTAAAATCATACTATCCACCCCGCAAATGCCAGTATTATCATCAGTAAGATCATATAAAAGGCATAAGTTTGTCCGTTCCCGGTTACAAAGGATTTACTAAATACCTGTCCTAATTTAACTATATTTCCAGCGAAGGTATCATAAGCTTTAGTTAAACTATTAGCAGCAAAAGAATCAAATACACGATCAAAAGGCCGATAATATTTATATGCATAATGGTAACTTTCCGGATCGTCCATATACTCACCAGCTGTGTAAGTGTCCATTAGGCCGACCAATTTTGATTTCTTTGCAAAGATAAAAATTAAGAAAGCTAATATAAAGCCTCCTACAAAGACATTAAAGATTATTAAAGAGTTCCAGGCACCATATGCACCGGAGATTGTATAAAGAGTTGATTGGACAGTTTCAATATTTAGATACTGACCGATTTGATTAATAATTCTCATTTGAATACCAGGTAAAACTCCGAATAAAAGCATCAGGGCCATCATGATATACATGGGAACCTGCATTAAAAAAGGTACTTCTTTAATATCTTTATGTTCTGGTTTGAGCTGTCCTAAAAAGACAGTACTTAATGGTTTAAATACATACATAAAAGAACCAATACTACCAAAAAAGGCGGCTACTGAAAGGAAAATATATCCTTTTTGGATTAAAGCTTGATATATTACCCACTTTGAAATAAAGCCGTTTGTAGGGGGGATACCAGCTAAGGCAATAATGGCTGTTAAATAGGCGGCAAAAGTGACCGGCATTCTAAAAATAAGTCCTCCCATTTCATGCATCTTAGTTGTATGTGTCCTATAAATAACAGCTGCCATTGTTAAAAATATAGTGGTTTTAAATATCATATGGTTCATCAAATGGAGCAGACCACCGGTAAAACCAAGTGGAGTTGAAATGGCTAGTGCCATTACAATATAACCCATTTGTGAAATAGAAGAAAAGGCCACTAGTCTTTTTACATCTTCTTGTCTTATCGCTAATATTGTTCCTGCAATAATTGTAATTCCACCAAAGATGGCTAATATATAATTGAATAGAGGTAAACCTCTAAATTTAATACTATCCCCTAGTATGTTATAAAGTGGTACAAAGTATAATAAAAGCATTAATCCATAAGTACCTACTTTCAACATTAAACCGGATAGAAAAGGGGAAAACTCCTTGGGTGCATTACTATGTGCCCCATTTACCCAAACATGGAAGGGGAATACACCTGCTTTAATTAAGAAAGGAATTCCTATCATTATTATCAAAATAATTGAATTTAAAGTTGGTAGACCTTCTAAATAACTTGCTACCTGTGTAAATTCCAATGAATTAGTCTGAGTATAGATTATAAATATTGAGGTTAACATTAAGTAAGCCCCTAAAGCACTTAAGAGTAAATAACGATAAGAAGCTTTTTTAGCCCCTTCCTTTTTACCAGAAGAAATCAAGAAAAAGGAAGAGTAAGTCATAACTTCCCAAAAGATAAAGAGTGTCATTAAATCACCTGCAAAAACCACTCCTAAGATACTACCTAATAATATTGAAAAAAAGAAGTGAAAGCTTGCAGAATTTTTATCATTCTTTTGAGAATTAACAGTAAAGATACTGATTAAAAATATACTGCCCGCGGTCATAATTGCTAAAAGCCAGGCTAAAGGAGAATTGTTGAGGATAAACTCAAAATTACCTCCTAGTACTCTAATATTCAAGCTTTGATTAAGGATATCCCATTGTCCATAAAAATCAATTAAAGTATAGAGTATATAGCCTGAAAGGATTATATTTATAATAGAACCTGCTTTTTTTATCTTTTTTGAAATCAAATAAGTAATAACTGATAAAACGATAGGGATTATAATTATTTGACTTAAACTCATTTAAATCCCTCCCAATATTGAAATAATATAATTAGAATTATCAATAACTTGATTGCCTACTTGATTAAGTAGGTTAATAACAACTTGTGGACTTATTCCTAAATAAAGTATGGCTGCTGATAAAACTCCAATCGGTAAGAAGCAGGGTATTAGTTTTTTGACTTTTAAAGTATTTTCATTAAAGTATAAGTTTTGAATAACTTTAAGGTAATAAGCAATTTCAATTAAAGTAGCTAATAAAATCAACCCTGTAATAAAATATTTGCCCAAACCAAGGGAAGTTTGCACAATCAGCATCTTACTTACAAATCCATTTAAAAATGGCACACCCATGATTCCTAATGCACCGAGTGTAAAACCAAAACCAGCTACTGGTGTTTTTTTACCTAAACCAGCAAGGTCTTTAATCTTATTACTGCCAACTGCATAGGTCATAAAACCAGCTGAAATAAAGAGCAGTACTTTTAGTATGGAATGATTTAATAGTTGAAATAAACCGGCTTGTATAGCGGTGGGTGTATTTAAACTAATTACTGCCATTACCAGACCCATCTGGGCAATACTTGAATAGGCTAACATTTTTTTAATATTTTTCTGTTGGTAAGCTATGAATTCACCAAATATTAAAGTTACAGCTCCGATTATAGTAATGTAAAAGAAAATATCAGTACTACCAAAGAGCGTAAAGTATACTCTTATCATGGCATATATGCCTGAAACAGAAAGTACACCACTTAGCAAAGCAGTTACCCCTACATAGGATTTAGCATAAACTTCTGGAACCCATAAATTCATCGGGAAAAGTTCTGCTTCCATACCAATTCCGATTAACAATAATAATGTGACTACTTTTAATAATGAGGGATTTAAACTACCAGCATTTTGTGCAATTACGCCCATATTTAAACTTCCGATACTGCTGTATAAAAAGCCGATTGCCATTAGTAAAAATACAGAAGCAATTGATCCCATTACAATATATTTAAAAGCAGCTTGATAACTTTCTTTTCTTTTCATTGTTGATAATACATAAGTGGAAATTGCTGCAATTTCAATAAAGACAAAGAGGTTAAAAATATCTCCTGTTAAAATAATCCCATTTATACCTGTAAAAGCTAATAAAAACATAGTATTAAATTTACTTTCATTTAATTCATCTGTATTTCTTATATTATATATTGATATTAATAAGGTAATAACTGAGATAACCATTAGAGAAAACAAAGCTAATTTATCTACATAAAGGTTAATTCCAAAAGGTACAGCCCAATTACCAATTTGAATTACGATTGGATTTTCCATTACTGTACTATATAAAGAGAAGGTTATAATTACATTAAATAATGTACTTAGTAATACCAAAAATGCAGGAATTTTCTTATGTAACTTAGCAATTAATGGTATTACAAAGGCAGTCAGTAAAGGGACTGCTATTAATAAGCTTGCATTCACAGGTTTAACCCCCTTATTTCATCGATTTGTAGGGTATTTTTATTTTCATAGATTTTAATCACAATTGATAGAGCTAAAGCTAATACTGCAACCCCGATAACAATGGCAGTAAGTACTAATGCCTGTGGTAAAGGGTCTACAAAATTTAAACTGTTAGTTGCATTAGCTTGCGTCATTATTGGAGCAATTCCGTTATTTATATAACCTAAGCTGACTAATAAGAGGTTTACGCCAGTATCCATGATACCGATACTAACAACGATCTTTATTAAATTTCGTCTGGTCAATACCCCAAAAAGACCAATCAAAATTAAGATAATCGAACCTCCAAGGTAAGCCCATTGGTTTAAAAAAGCCAAAGTATCACATCCTTTTTAGTTATTGAAATTTATGCATTTATTAAGTTACTGATGATACCAGATAGTTCAGCCCCTACTTTAATCCCGATTAATATATAGACAACGGGAATTATTCCAGCAGAGAAGAGGGTTCCTAAAGTACCATTATTTAAAAAGTTAGTCAAAAATGAACCATTTGTTAAAAGTCCAACTAAACCGATTAATAAAAATGAAATACCTGCAAAACTTTCCAGTAAAGATAAACCAGTATGGTTTAACTTGTAATCCTTATAAGCTAAGAATTTTAATAAAACAGCTGTAGCAATAACTGCTCCACCTTGAAATCCTCCCCCAGGAGTTAAATGTCCGTGAACTACTATATAGATACCTAATAAGAACATGAGTGGAAAAATAATTTTAACTCCAGTTCTTACAATAAATGAGGCATCATCTTTGAAGGCATAATTTTCTTGGTTTCCTCCTAGCACAAAAGCTAAACCGGCCGCTGCAATAAATAAGACGGTTACTTCTCCTAATGTATCTAAAGCCCGGTAATTAGCAATGATTGAGGTAACAAAGTTAGCTGAGCCACTTTCGGGATTTTCTGTTTCATTAAATGTAAGACTTTCATTTTCTGTATTAACACTTTTATTAATATAGTTTTCTGAAACTCTGTTTTCTAAATTAGCTTTTCCAAATTCGGGAATACTTAAACTATTTTCATTACCGACTGTAAAAGCCTGAAAAATAATAAAGCCTAATATTATAACCATCAAGAGGGATAGATAATCTCTAAATCTCACTGGTTATCACCTCTTTTAATTTTTAATAATGTAAATATAAAAATAGAAGTTGTTAATCCAGCCCCAATAATAGCTTCGGTCATAGCTACATCAGGTGCTTTTAAAAAGTACATTAAAGCAGCTGCAATTAAACTTACCAAACCTAATGAAATTATAGAATTTAATAAATTTTCAAACATTACTGCTGCTAATGCTCCTATAATCATTAATAAAATAAGTAAATAACTGATAATCATCATGCGCTATCACTTCTTTCATTCTCGATGTCTTTTTCTTCATATTCATCAATGTCTGAGCTCAAAACCGGTTTTAACCCACTTTTATAAGCGGAACGAGCAATGCTGTGACTACCAATTGGGTTGGTTAATACTATAAATACAGCAATAATTAAAGTTTTAAAAAACCAACTTGGTTCAACCAATCCTACACCAATAATAGCTGATAAAGCTCCTAATGTAGTTGCTTTAGTACCAGCTTGAATCCTATTATATAAGTCAGGCATTCTAACAATTCCTAAAGCACCTAAAAGTAAAAATATACTTCCGACGATAATAAGTATATAACCTATCAATGAGATAAAGATCATGATTTATCACCTTCTAAATAACGAGAAATTACTATAACACTTGTAAAGGAAAGAGCAGCAAATACAAATGAAATATCTAATAGGATATAATTTTTAAAGAACAAGGCTCCAACAACTAAGGCAACTGATACTACTGTGGTTAAGGTATCTAAGGCAACAACCCTATCTGGAGAGGAAGGACCTTTTATAAATCGGTAAGCTCCAAATACTATTGAAATGAAAATTAAAATGAACACAAAGCTAAACATTAAAAAATCCCCCCAAGCGTATCTTCAAATTTACCAGCAATTTGCTCTTTTTGCTCATCTTTATTAGTACTAACAACATCAATCCAGTGTATATATAGATTTTCATCCTTAACATCCATGGTCAATGTTCCCGGAGTTAAGGTAATAGAATTTGCTAAAAACAATTTAGCATAATCTGATTTTAAATCTGTATTAATTTTTACTATACCTGGATTAATAGGTAAATTTGGATTTATTACTCGGCGAGCCACATCGATATTAGCTTTAACCATTTCAATGATAAAAATAGGTATATAGGTTATAAAAGAAGTAATTCTCTTAAAGATATTATTATCACTTTTTATCTGTGAAAAACTTTTATATGTAAAAAGAGACAATAAAGCTGCAATTACTATACCTATTAACAATTCTTCTGTGGCAAAACTACTTGTATAGGCTAACCAGAAGATAAAATAAATAATTAGTGTAGAAAAAAACCTTTTAAAATTCAATTCTAATCCCCCTTTGAAGTGTGATATAGTTCACTTGGAAGTCCAAATATTTATCACTATATCTAAATATTATGATATATAAATATATTTGTCAAATGTAATTTATCATTTTTCACAAATTTCTTGACTTAAATATCATAATTTCATAATATATAGATATAGAAAACGATTAGGAGGGACTAACTTTGGAAAATATAATAAAAGATATGGAAGAAATTAAAGAGAAAGCTAAACTTTTAAAAGCAATTTCACATCCAATTCGCTTATGTGTAGTGAAAGGCTTAATGGAGAGCGAAGGATATAATGTAACTAAAATGCAGTCTTGTTTAGATATACCTCAATCTACTCTTTCACAACATTTAACCAAACTGAAAGATCTCAATATAATAGAAGGTCAAAGAAATGGAGTGGAAATTAAGTACTATGTTAAAAATGATGAAGTGAAAAAAATAATAAATACTATTTTTGAAAAAGAATAATATATTAATCCTTCCTTATAAAGCAGGGAGGATTTTTTTATTTAAAAATAAGGAGGAAATATTATGGAGTATAAAGAAGTTATTACAGCTGAAAAAAATATGTTTAAAGTCATCCCACTTAAAGTATTTAGAAAGACTGAAGGAGTTGTCTTTGATCTGGTAAATATGGATTATCTGTCTAATGTTGATGGTATTGATAGAGTGATTCACGCAGAAAATGCTTTATCTCCGGGTAGCATAGGTGAGGTTAAAAGGCCTTGGTATATGCACCCCCACCAGGAAGATAATCTTTTAGTTTTATTCGGTACTAGACATGTAGATTTATATACTCCGGAACATGGAAAAATTGAAAAATTCGAAATTTCCCCTCATTCAATTAAAAGAAATGGAGAATTGATTTATGATGGAGGGGCAATTTTATCAACTTCAGTTAAAGTGTTTCATAGAATCAGAACTGGTCAAGAAGGCTCTGCGTCCATAAATTTTGCGGTCCGTCATCCAGAAATTGATATGAAAACCAATTTTAATATTTATAAATTGGTTACTAAAAATAATGATTATAAAGTAATCAGGAAAGGTTTTAAAGATCAAGACTAAGTTAGTTTTTGGATAATTAATAATTAGAGGTCTAAAATCGGTTAAATTGTATAATTACATGCAGGTAATTAAGTAAAATCATTGAATTATATATAATACAATAAACAAAAATAATATGAATTTTTAAGGTCTATTTTTTAAGTAATAATGTATATGCAAATTTTTAGAGTCCAAATTAGTTGAAGGTAATCACTACTTTATTTTTAGAGTGTAGAAATGAAATTTATTGAAGACAATTATTATCATATTAAACAAATCATGTAAATTTTTGTATCAATAATTTAAATATTAAAGATGTTAAAAGCAGGTAACAATTAAAATCATATAGATTAATAATTAATTTAGGGGGAATATGTAAATGAAAAGAAAGTTTTTAGTTACAACTCTGGTATTGGTGATGGTGCTGTCAATGGTGGGAACCGTTTTAGCACAAGATGCAACTTTCCAAATTCTACACACCAATGATACACATGGTAGAATTGAAGAAGGAAGCTATGCTGGTATGGGATTTCCAAAGGTGGCTACTTTAGTTAAAGAACACCGTAGTGAAGGCGATGTCTTATTGTTAGATGCAGGTGATACTTTTCATGGTCAGACTATAGTAAACCTTAATGAAGGTGAAGCTGCTGTACGAATTTTAAATGAAATGGGTTATGATGCAATGGTTTTAGGTAACCATGACTTTAACTTTGGTCAAGAAAGAATTAAAGAGCTAGAAGAAATGGCTAATTTCCCAGTGTTAGCTGCTAATTTAGACCCACAATTAGTAGAACCTTATACCATTAAAGAAATTGCTGGTGTTAAGGTAGGTATTTTTGGGTTAGCTACTCCAGAAACAACTTACAAAACTCATCCCAAAAATGTAGAAGGATTAACCTTTGAAGATCCTTATACTGTAGCAGCTGAAATGGTAGAAGAACTTTCAGATCAAACTGATATGATTATTGCTTTATCTCACTTGGGTTTATCAGAAGGAAGCGAATACACAAGTAGAGGTGTAGCTGAAAATGTATCTGGTATTGATGTGATTATTGATGGTCACAGTCACACTGTTTTAGAAGAAGGTTTAATGGTTAATGGAACCTTAATCGCACAAGCGGGTGAATATGATAAGAATCTTGGTGTTGTTGATGTCTCTATCTCTGAAGGAGAAGTGACAGCTCAAGCTAGTTTAATTACAAAAGAAGATGCAGCCGATGTTCAAAAAGATGAAGCTGTTTTAAGTGTAATTGAAGAAGTACAAGCTGAAAACGAAGAAATTACTTCTGCTGTTGTAGGTAAAACTTCTGTAGAATTAGATGGAGAAAGAGCTAATGTTAGATCTGGAGAAACTAATCTAGGTAACTTAGTAGCAGATTCAATGTTAGCTAAAACAGAGGCTGATGTTGCAATTACTAATGGTGGTGGAATTAGAGCATCTATTGACGAAGGCGAAGTTACAAAAGGTGAAGTAATTACTGTCTTACCATTTGGTAATACAACTGTAGTTAAAAAGTTAACTGGTGCCCAACTTCTTGATGCTGTAGAACATGGTTTATCACAATATCCTGCACTGGAAGGTCTCTTTCCACAAGTAGCCGGAATGCAAATTGTATTTGATGGCGAAAGATCTGTGGGCGAAAGAGTAATCAGTCTTAAAGTTAATGGAGAACCTGTTGACCATGATGCAGTTTATGAAGTAGCAACAAATGACTTTATGGCAGCTGGTGGAGACGGTTATGAAGTATTTAAAGGTACTGAAACTGTCATTGAAGCTGGTGGATTAGAAGAATTAGTAATGAACTATATCAGCCAAAGAGGTACAGTTGCTCCTAAAGAAGAAGGCAGAATTATCGAAGTTGACCAACAAAATGGCAACTATGTTTATACTGTAGAAGAAGGAGATTATCTTGCAAAAATCTCTAGAATGTTCAATGTAAAAGTTGATGCAATTGTAGAAACAAATAATATGGAAAGTCGTAATATGATTTATGTAGGTCAAAAACTTGTAATTCCAACAGAGTAGTTAAATAATAAGCTATAAGGGGTAGCCGAGCTACCCCTTTAATTTTTTCCATAGGAGGGTGATTATTATGGATTATGTTAGTCAATTACAGGATCTAGTTATTCAATATGGTCTAAAACTAATTTTTGCAATAATAATAATATTTATAGGTATGAAAGTAATTAAGTATATTGTAAACTTATTTGAAAAATCCTTCAAAGATAAGATTGAACCGACTTTAATGAAATTTCTAAAATCTGTTTCAAAAGCTTTACTTAATGTTTTATTATTCTTATCAGCTGCTGCCACTTTAGGCATTGAAATGACTTCCTTTGTGGCTGTATTAGGTGCGATGTCCTTTGCAATAGGCCTTTCTTTACAAGGTAGTTTAGCAAATTTCGCGGGTGGAGTTTTAATTCTACTTTCCAAACCTTTTAAAGCAGGCGACTTTATTGAAGCAGTTGGCCATAGAGGTACTGTTGTCGAAATTCAAATTCTTTATACAGTATTAAATACACCTGACCATAAACAGATTGTAATACCAAATGGAGATCTTTCTAATTCAGATATTATTAACTATTCTGCTTATGAACAGAGAAGGCTTGATATGGTCTTTGGTATTGGCTATGATGATGATATTAAAAAGGCGAAAAATCTTTTAAAAGAAATTGTAGCTGAAAATGATTTGATTTTAGATGATCCAGCCCCGGTTATTGAAGTGGGAGAATTAGCTGGTAGCTCTGTAAACTTTGATGTAAAAATTTGGATTGATACTGCAAACTATTGGAAAGTATATTATGATATGCAGGAAACTGTTAAATTAAGATTTGATGAAGAAGATATTGGTATTCCATATCCACAAATGGATGTACATCTTGATAAATAACGGAGGTATATACATTGAAAGAGTTTCATAAAAAATCTATTGATGATAGTGGTAGTCCACCAGGACTATTACAATATGATGATAAAGTAAAAGAAGAAGATGTTACTATAAGAGTTTTCACTTATAATAATGAAGAAATAATTGAAGAAAAATATGATGAATTATCTGAAGAAATATTTCAACCAGTAGAAGGATATAAAAAGTGGGTTGATATTGATGGCGTCCATGATAGAGAAGTGATTTCAAAAGTGGGCGTTAGATTTGATTTACACCCCTTAGTACTTGAAGATATTTGGAATACCAGGCAGAGGCCTAAATTAGAAGAACAAGAAAATGCTCTTGTAATCATTTTGAATTCTATCTACTTAAACAATAAAGAGGTTAAAACTGCTCAGATTAGTTTAGTTATAAATGAAGATGTTGTTGTTTCATTTCAAGAAAAAGGGACAGAGGCCTTAGAACCAATAAGAGAACGTATTAGAAGGATGAAAGGTAAGATAAGGAGTTCTGGCAGTGATTACTTAGCCTATACCCTTATAGATGCTATAGTAGATAAATATCTGGCTGTTTTAGAAGACCTAGGTATTATGATTGAAAACTTAGAAGATAAGTTAATTGAAGAACCAGCACAGGGAGATCTTGAAATGATTCAGGAATATAAAAAGGAAATGATCTTTTTAAGAAAGATTGTCTGGCCTTTAATTCAGATTGATAATAAGTTAATAAGGTCTAGAAGTGATTATATTAAAGAATCAACTGAAATTTATTTAAAAGATGTCTATGATCACTTAACTCAGGTTATTGATGAAATTGAAGTATTGAGAGATATGTTAAGTTCGATGCTTGATATCTATATGTCAAGTTCAAGCAATAAGATGAATGAAGTGATGCAGGTCTTGACTATAGTTGCGACTATATTTATTCCTTTAACCTTTATTGCTGGAGTCTATGGTATGAACTTTAAGTATATGCCTGAACTTGATATGAAAATGGGTTATCCAATAGTTATGATTGTGATGTTTGTGGTTGCTGTCATGATGCTGATATATTTCAAATGGAAGGATTGGTTTTGATTATACTTAAAAGTAAAAATAAAAAAGAAAATAAAAAGGAATAAAAAAAGAGTAGTTTAATTAGGCTACTCTTTTTTCTGTTTGATTTAAGAAAATATAGTATCCTAAACCGGCTGTGAATGCAACTGCTGCCCAGGTTAGATACATAATATCTCCACCTAATTTATCAAAGATAACTCCACCTACCATATTACCAACAATACTTCCTAATCCGATATAAACAGAAGTGAATACATTTTGTGCAGTGGATTTTGCTTCATCACATGTAACTTTATTAATAAAGTTAACACATGTTACATAAAATAATCCAAAAGATAGACTGTGTAAGATTTGAGATCCTAAAAAGATACTTTTCATTGGGAAAAGGCCCAATAAGATCCATCTGATTACAAAAGCTGAGGATGAAACACCAAAAATATGTTTGATATTAAATCTATCAAGTATTTTATCAGAAAATATTAAAATTAATATCTCACTAATTGAACCTACCATCTTAGTTAGTCCAAACAGTCCCTCTTTTCCACCATATTCTAAAACATAAAGTGGGAAATAAGTTAAATTACCATTCATGGTTATTTGCATAAAAAATACATAAATTAAAAAGGCAACAAATAATTTATTTTGAAATAGTATACCTATATGAGCAAATCTACCTTCGTTCTCATTATCTTCTGTATTGGTTTGTTCTTGTATTTTATTTTTTGGTAATTTAAAACTAATTAGCAATGTTAAAAATAAAAGTCCTGCCATTACATAAAATGTATTTGAAACATTTGTGCCTTCTAAGAAGTAACCTAAGATAGGCACAATAATAGTATATCCAATAGAACCCCATAATCTATAACGACCATATTTATTTTGACCTTCTTCACCTAAATTACTAAACAATAAACTATCATATAATGGTCTGATTGGATTCATAAAAGACGATAAAAATACCATTAACATAATTATTATTATAAAATTTGAAGTAGTTAAAAATATTAAACTAAATGCCATTGTGCCAAATATTGCAAACTGAAGAACTCTTTTATTAGCTTTGAAATTATCTGAAGCCATACCCCAGATTGGTAAAATAAAAAGTGCTACTCCTCTAGCAATGGAATTAATTGTTCCAATTTGAGTAGAAGTATAGCCAAGATTACTAAAATGTATGTTAAAAAATGATTTCGCAGCCATAGTCATATAATAAATAAAATTAAAAACTTTAAATGACAATATGAATACCTCCTTTCGATGATTTTGACTTTATATTTAATTTGACATTAAAAACATATCATATATTTATATATAATTCAATAAAGAAAGCCCCAAATTAATTTGGGGCTTTATAAATCAAATATTATTTTTTAAGACTTATCTATTATCAATGACTTTTTCAACCGCTTTTTCAATTCCTTCATAACCTGTACATCTACATAGATTACTAC
Source organism: uncultured Halanaerobiales bacterium (assembly GCA_964430875.1). Lineage (GTDB taxonomy): Bacteria > Bacillota > Halanaerobiia > Halanaerobiales > M55B127 > M55B127. The sequence goes on along the minus strand of CAYSHP010000005.1, from coordinate 55,179 downwards.
TTAACCATTCTTTAATTGTACTTTCTTCCGGTTTTTCGTATTTCTCTAAAAGAGCAAAGGCATTAACTAAAAAGCCTGATGTACAATAACCGCATTGATAACCTTCTTTATCAATAAAGGCCTCTTGAATAGCGGTGTTTTCCAGTCCTTCCACAGTAGTTATTTCTCTTCCTTCCATTTCAACTGCGAGCGCCATACAGGATTTATAAGGTTTATCATCTATCAATACAGTGCAGGCTCCACAGTCACCATTTTCACAACCCGGTTTGGGACCTGTTAATTCTAGTTTTTCTCTAATAACATTTAATAATGTTTCATGAGGAGTTACTACAATATTATAAATTTCATTATTTATATTTAAGGTAATTTCTTGATGTCCTTTATAAGCTTTCATTAATTTCCACCTCCCAGGCTGTCTAAACAGGCATCTAAAGAATTACGAAATAGCATTTCTTTATATTCTTTGCCCCCTCTGAGGTTTGAGTTGATTGGAACCGGCAAATTATTAACAATCTCATTAATTTTTTCGGTTTTTTCTAATGAATTATCATTAATAATTTCTTCAAGATTTTCATCTCTAAAAGGGAACGGACATAATGAAGATAAGGCAAATTTTATTTGTTCATTTTCTTTTAAGGCAGCAATGTGTAAAATAGGATAATCTATTTCACTTTGCTTAACTTTTCTAGTTTGATAATAAGGCAGTTTTGTTTTATCTTTATCTACAATTATTTGCAGTAAAATTTCTTCCTGGTCTAAAGCCATTCTTTTATCAAATACTTCGGTAATCGGCCTAGTTTGATAGCCATCCTTATTTATAGTAGTAACTTTTGCTTCAGCTACTAAAAGAGGTAATAGAGCTTCTTTATAGGGAAGTCTACCAGTGAGATTACCGCCCAAAGTAATATGATTTCGGGTGGTATGGTCTGCGATTACTTCTGATGATTTACTTAAAAGTGGGAAATAATTTTTTTCTGCAATCTCATTTAGAGAAACAGAAGCCCCCATAATTACTTTATTGTCATCTTCTTTTAAAACAGAGCAGGCAGGTATATTTTTTATATCTATTAATGCATCGAAGTTCATTTTATCTTTTCTGGCATAAGTAACTATTTCTGTACCACCATTATAATAAGATACATTTTTATTTTTATTTTTTAATTCTAAATATTTTTCAACGGCTTCTTCAGCATTAGCTGCCTGGTAATAGTCAAAATCAAAACTAATCATTACTATCACCTTCCTTTACATATTTATAGATCAGTTCTGGTAGAAGGGGTAGTTCATTTATTTCTACTCCAACCGCTCTAGATACAGCGTTGGCAAGTGAACCAGGCATACCTATGATACCCTGTTCCCCGAGGCCCCTTGCCCCAAAAGGTCCGTCACCTTGCGGATTTTCAACAAAGTCAACTAAATATTCTGGATGTTCACCATATCTTATTATCTTATAATCTCTTAATACATTATTTTGTACCTGTTCACGACTATTAAATTGAAAACCTTCGTTACGGGCAAAACTCATACCCATAGCCATAGCACCGACAACTTGTCCTCGGGCTAGGTCTGGATTAATTACATTACCTACATCCATAGTAGAAGCAGCTTTTTTAATCTTATAGGAATAATCAGTTAGATTAAGTTCTATTTCAACTGCTTGTGCTCCTAAAGTCCATTCAAGGTCCGGCCTACCCTCTCCGGTTTCAGGATCAATACTAGATAGTTTACGAGCTATATAGTTACCGCGGCCAATGACTTGACCACCAATTGCATTACCATTTTCATAGACATATCCTAGACAAACATCTTTAACATCTAATGAAATATGAGGTTCATCAGAGATAAACACTTTTTCATTAGCGACTGTTAAATCTTGGGCAGGGCACCTTAATACCTGGGCAGCTGTTTCTTTTAATTGTTGTTTGGCATCTTTACAAGCACTTATAGCTGCTCTACCAGCCATCATTAAACTTCTGCTGGCTGCAGTTGCCCAATCATGTGGAGCATTATTAGTATTAACATCTGTTTTAACATGTACCTTTTCAATTGGCATTTCCATTTCTTCTGCTACAATTTGTGCTAAGCCTGTTTTAGTTCCCTGTCCGATTTCAACAATTGCATTATTTAAATTCAAACTGCCGTCTTCATTAAAGGTAATAATTGCACCGGCATCGGTACTTGTCGGCATAGCAGGGGACTTCCATAATAATCCCATACCTTTTGTAATAACTTTATTGTCACCTTTTTTAATATATGAACCCTGCTCCCAATCTATCAGTTCAGCAGTTCTTTTGATACAAGCTTTAAGGTCACCAGTATTTTCATTCATTAAACTTTGAGTTGGAGTAGTATCTCCCTCTTGGATTGCATTTTTAAGTCTTAATTCAACTGGATCCATATCCAGTTCTTTAGCTAAAATATCAATACTTCTTTCGATTACATATCCTAACTCAATATGTCCAAAACCCCTAAAAGCAGTAGCAAAGGGGTGATTAGTATAAATACAGTAAGAATCACATTTTAGATTGTCAACTTGATAAGGACCAGTACAAGAAATTGCAGCCGCTCTACTCACATTTACAGCGTAATCTGAATAGGCACCTGCATCAAAATAATACTGCAGATCCATACCGGTTATATTACCTTCTTTATCACTAGCGATTTTTACATCAGCTTCTAATCCAATATGTCCAGGTGAAGTAACCATATCATCTTCTCTAGTATTTACAACTTTAACTGGACGTCCATCGACAGCTTTTGATAGAATATAGGCGAGACTTTCTAATTGTAAGCCTGCTTTTCCGCCAAAACCGCCTCCAATGGGAGGAGCAATTACATTAATTTTGCCGGCAGGTATTTCAAAGTTAAAAGAAAGTAACTCTTTTACTACAAAAGGTGCTTGAGTAGTAGAATGGATAATTACATCACCATTTGATTTAATCTGAGCAATAGAAGACCTTGGTTCCATTGCTACATGATCACTTGGCTTAAATGAAAAAGATTCTTCTATTTGGTATTTTGCATCTTTAAATGCGTTTTCATAATCTCCTTTTTTTATCTTAGTATGATTAGCAACATTTGTACCTGGTTTTGGGTAAACATCAGGTATATGATGATAATCTGCTAAGTCTTTGTGTAAGATTGGAGAATCTTCTCTCATTGCATCTTTAGGAGAATCAACTATTTTTAGTTTTTCAAAATCAACTTTTATCTTTTTTAAGGCTGCTTGTGCATCTTTTTTTGTTTGTGCAATAACAGCTGCAACTGGCTCTCCAAAGTGGCGAACCTTATCAACTGCAAGGGGTGGTTTATCTCCTAGATATAAACCTAATGTAGTTGGATAATCTTTACCTGTTACAACTTTTTTTACTCCCTTTGATTTTTTAGCTTCCTCAATATCAATGCTATTAATTTTAGCATGAGCATGAGGGCTTGTTAAAATAGCAGAATAGAGCAGTCCGCTTATTTTATAATCATCTAAATACTTTTGATTTCCAGTAGTTTTATCTTTACTATCAAATCTTTTTATCTTTTTCCCAATAAAACTTTCACTCAAAATTAACTCACCTCTCCCTTAATAGAAATGATTATTATTTATATATATTAAATTAACTTTCTGTAATTCCTGCTTTATTTAAAAAATAATATGAGTTAAATGTAGGAATTTTATGTCTTTTTGTATAATATAATTAATAATGGAGAAATTATTTTTTTTAGGAGGTTTTAATATATGAATGGTGTAATATCTCTTGGAGAAGCATTGATCGATTTTATTCCAGTTGATAAAGAAAATAAATTATTTGGGAAAAACCCCGGGGGAGCTCCTGCTAATGTAGCGGTTGGATTGGCTAGATTAGAAAGCCGGACTGCCTTTATTGGTAAAGTAGGAGATGATTCTTTAGGAAGGTTTTTATATGAGACCCTTTCTGCAGAGGGGATCAATTTAAATAATATGATATTAACTAAGGAAGCTAAAACTGCATTATCCATAGTTACTCTAGATGAAGATGGAGACCGTAGTTTTGATTTTTTTGGTGAGAAAAGTGCTGATAGATTATTAAATTCAGATGAAATTGATGAAGAGTTATTTGGAGATTATAAAATATTTCATTTTGGATCAATATCTATGATAAATGAGATATCACGCAAAGCTACTTTATATGCTCTTGATTTAGCTGATAAAGCGGATATGTATATCTCCTATGATCCAAATTTAAGAAAATCCCTCTGGGATGATCTAGAGAAGGCTAAAAAAATAATTAAGGCTGTCTTAGGACAGGTTGATATTCTTAAATTATCAAAAGAAGAACTGGACTTCCTTACTGGTTTTGAAGGAATTGAGGAAGGGGCAGAGCAGATTAAAAATAAAAATCAAATCAGCCTCGTTTTAATTACAGATGGTGATAAAGGTGTATATTTTTATAAAGATAAATTAATTCATGTACCTGCTCAAAAAGTTAAGGCGGTAGATACCACCGGAGCTGGTGATGCATTTGTATCAGCCTTTTTAAACCGTATTGATAATAGTGATAAAAAGTTAGAAGAGATGTCTAACCAAGTAATAGAAGATATTTGTGAGTTCGCTAACTATTGTTCTGCTTTAGTGGTAAAAAAAGAAGGGGCCATGTCTAAATTACCCCAAAAAGAAGATGTTAAAGAATTTTTAAATAAGTAAGCAAAAGTTTTAAACCTAAAGAAGGTGATTAATATTAAATTAAAGTCTTTTTTTATAATAATTTTTATCTTAATAATATCTTCAACTACAGTAAGTGCAGTTACATATACTGTACAAACCGGTTATTTCAGTAAAGAATCCAATGCACAAAATCTATCTCAAAAATTAGTTGAGAGAGGTTTAGATGTTTACAAATATAAGCAAAGTAATAGATATTTTGTATTTGTTGGTAATTTTACTAATTATAACTCTGCTCAAAAAATATTAAATGAAATACAAAACATAGTAAAGGAAGCTTATGTAAGAAAAGTAGATTTTAATTTTACTGAAGATAAGGTTAGAGATAAAAATGGTAAAAAAGAGATTAATAAAGAGCAAAAAAACACACAAATTAATGAAGATAAAAAAGATAATCTAAATGAGGAAATAATTAAGGATGAAAACCCCAGCAATGAAAAAGCAAAAGAAAACAAGAATAATAAGAACATTAAAGAAGCGAAAACAGAAAAAAAATTAACAGAAATTTTAACAGAGAATAAAGAACTAGCATATTATAAAAATAACGAAACATATAATATTAAAAGTGCCTTCTTAGAAAAAAATGGTAAAAATAATGCTAAATTTTTGTACCCAAATGGAACTAGAGTTGATTATTCTATTGATAATTTTAATGGTAAAGTTCAAAATAATAGTAATTACTATCTTGTCTTTAAAGATGATGAAATAGTTAATTTATTTAAACAGGAAAACACGCAGGATGTTTTTTATACACTAAAGGATTTTGGATATAATAATGATATATATTTAAGAGGTTGGGAAAATTCTTTTGTATTAAATATACCGCTTTCAGATAAAATCATAGAAGAAAAAGTATATTTAAAATTAAATTTAGAAACATCTAAATTTATCAATGAATTATCGGCAATCGATATTCTTATAAACAACAGACATGTTAAACAGTATAATTTCAAAACTAATAGTAATAATTATAAGCTTTTATTACCGATAAATCTTGGAGATATAAATAATTTAAAGTTAGAAATCAAAGCTAAGATCCGAAATGGAGAAAAAAATTTCAGCCCAGCTTTATATGAAAATATGTGGATAAAAATAGACAATACAAGTGGTGTTGAATTTAAATTAAAGAATAACCAAACTTATCAATTAAATAATTTTTTAGGTATAGAAGCTACAAAAATAAACCTATTTTATGAAGGAAAATTAAGTCGGCAAGAATTTCATGACTATATAAAATTATATACTTATCTTAATAGAATATATAATAATTTACCTCCTTCTATAAATTTAAAATCAAGTGCGAAAGAGATTGATTTCAATAATTATAATAATAGAGTTAGAAATATAGTAGTATCTGAAGATTTTCAGGAAACTAAAATAGATGAAACCATGACACTACTTATAGCACCTGAAGATATTGATTTTATATTATCCGATTTTTTAAAGTTAATTAATGCAAATTATTTGGATGTTAATAAATATAATTTAAAACAAGAAATTGATTATAAATTGAGTTCTTTTAAAATCGATTCATTTAAAGCCAATAGAAAAGGTTGGGGAGAAATCAATTATCAATACCATCTACCAATAAACCTTTTTAATAATTGGCCGAAAGATCTTAATTTACACTTAACCGGCAGTTATTTTATTCCTTTTGATAATCCGGCTTATCTGAAAGTATATATAAATAATAAATTAGTATATAGTGAAAAATTAGAAAAAAGCAGTTATTTTAAAGATAAATTAGTAACTATTGAAGGCAGTGAATTAGAACAAATCAATGATCTGAAGATTCAATTTAGCCAATACCCTTCTAAAATCTTGAGTAATTATAGTAACTTAATGGAAACATATATCAATCCAGAAAGTTATTTTTCAGTTGCAGGTAATCTGTATAAAAAAAATACTTTTGAAAATTTAGTAAATAACTTTAAAGGCAATGGTCAAATATTAGTTGATGAAAATAATTCAGATAAATTATTAAAAACAACAGCCTTATTGTTTGGTTCAATCCATGAAGAGGATTCAATTTATAATAATTTTAATGTTAATTATTATTCTAATTATAATTTTGATAATAATGATAATAAGAATTGGTATATAATAATTGGAGAGAAAAGAGCAAACAGTAAATTTAATTCAAAGATTGCATTAGATAATGACCGGTTTCTCATTAAAAATAGTGAAGAAATAATTACCGAGTTCAAAACAAATAACAACCTAAGTTATATTGATTTAACAAAATATAATGATAAAGAAGTTATGATTATAAACAGTAATAATATAAATAGTTTAGAAAGTATGTTAAATAAGGTTATTGCAAACGGGGGAATTAATGATTTAAATGGAGATCTTCTTGTATTTAATGATGAAAACTATCAAACCTTTCAAATATTAAAAGAAAAACAACCTAAATTATATAAGGGATATCTTAATGATTTAAAAACATTATTAGAAGAGAATAAAAGATATATATATTTAGCGGCAATTATTTTATTAGTTTTATTACTAATTTGGATATATTATAGAACCTCACGTCAAAAAACAAAAGAAAAATAAAGGTAGGTGTGTATATTTGGGCAATAATTCATTATTAGGTGATGCTTTATTAAAAAATAACTTAATAACAAAAAGACAATTAAATAATGCTTATGATATACATACTGATACCCACTTAAGATTGTCTGAAATTTTAATTCGAAATAACATGGTTAAAGCAATAGCTATATATAAGATTTTAGCTGATCTATCTAATAATTTAATTAATAATAACTTCTCGATTAATATTGATGATATTAAAAGAGAGATAGATTATAATTTTATAGATGAGTTCAAACCTACTTTGTTAAATAAAAAGTTATTCTTACCTATATCCTATAAAAAAGAAATAATCAAAATATTAGTTTACGACTTTAAAGATAAAAGTATTGATAAGTATTTAAAAAATAAATTCGGGGATATTTTGATTGAAAAAGTAGAATTATCCCAACCAGAAATAAAATATTTAATTGAATTTGCTTTTAAGGATAATATTTTAAATAAGACTGAAGATGATTTTCATAGGAATGGAGAGGAAACTGCTTTAAATGTTTTTACTAGAAATCAGTTATTAATATTTGGAGTACTTGGTATATTATTTTTAACTGGTATCTTTTTTTACCTTAAAAATACAACTAATATCTTATTTTATTTAATTAATTTTTTATTTTTATTTTTAATAATAACTCGTTTTATAATTCGATTTTTTTCAGATAAAAAAATTAAAAATGAGATTACAACTAATGATAAAAACTTGCAACTTGACAATTTACCCAAATATACAATTTTAATTCCAGTTAAAAAGTACAGTTCTAACCTTGATAATTTGATATTAAGTCTAGAAAAGATGGATTATCCCGACCATAAAATGGAGATAATATTTCTGGGTTCTAAAAATTTTACAGATCAGCTTAATAAACTTAGCAATTTACCTACAAATTACAGCGTATATAAAGTACCTGCAGAAAATGATGGGAATATGATTAAAATATATAATTTGGGGCTAAAGTTAGCTAGTGGAAAGTATATTACTATATATAATGAAAATACTATACCGGAAACTGATCAATTAAAAAAAGCAGTTTATAAATTTGAACAATCAAATAAAAATTACTTTTGTTTGCAATCTCCTATAGAATCAATTATGAATAGAAAAGGTCTTTTTAGTAAATATCTTAGTATAGAAAATACTCTTAGATATAAGTTGTTTTCTTATTTGGATAAAGGGGTTTATCATTATAGAACTTCTCTTATTAAAAAATATAAGGGTTGGGATTTATATAATGCTGCGGAGAATCTTGATTTAATAAGAAAAGCAGTTGCAAAGGGTTATATAACTGGCTTATTAAATTCTAAAACCTATCACTTAAGTAGTGATAATTTTAAAAGTTGGTTTAATGATTTTACTAACTCCTTAAAAGGTTATATGCAAACTTTACTAGTATATAATAGAAACCCCATCTCCAAAATAAAAGAAGATGGGCTTAGAGATATTTTATTAAATAATTTTGCAATTGGGGGAGAATTGTTTATCCCCTTACTATATGTATTATTATTAATTTCACTGAGCATAACAATATTAAATAATTTATGGACAAATGGATTTTTAACAAATCCTAAATTCTTTTTTAGTATTATAAATCTCTCTCTATTTTTAATTCTTAATATTTTTGAAGTATTGAAGACTAAATTGAATATTAAGTTTAAAGACAAATTGAAGATACTACCATTAATACCAGTACATTGGGTTAATAAGTCTTTTGCTTTTATAAAGGCGGCAGTATTATTAATACATAAACCTCATTATAGGTTTCAAACTACAAATGATAAACAAGAAGATAAAGTTATGTTTATGCAGATAAATTTTTTAGAAAAACTAAACGATACAAATTAGAAAATAACATAAAATTAGTCTTTAACTATATGAGCAACACTTTCTATATGGGAAGTATGAGGAAACATATCTACTAACTTAATATCTTCAATATGGTAATTATTATATAAAAGTTTTTTAAGGTCTTCAGCCTGTGTTTTAGGATTACAAGAAACATAGATAATTTCATTTGGATAAATATCAATAATACTTTTAATCACTTCAGAATGCAAACCGGGGCGAGGTGGGTCGACGATCACCTTTTTAACCGGTTCTTTTTTATTTTTTAATATTTCTCTCACATCTCCTTGAATAAATTCACAGTTATCTATATTATTTAATTGCAAGTTTGCTCTAGCTTGTTTTACAGCACTTTTATCAAGTTCAATTCCAATTACTTTTTTAACATAAGGAGAAATTAATTGGGCAATAGAGCCGGTACCTGAATAAAGGTCATAAACAGTTTCATCTTTACTTTCCTTTATATGATCTATGATTATTTTATATAACTTTTCAGCTGTCTTTGTATTTACTTGGAAAAAATCAAGGGGACTTATTTTAAATTTATAATCAAGTAATTTTTCATAAAAGAAATTTCTACCATAATAAGTTCTGACTTCATCAACTTTAACAGCATCGGCAAAATCATCATTGATAGTATGAATTATTCCTATTAATTCATCCTTATATTCCAGATTTTTTAGTTTATTAACCAAATCACTTAAATCAGGATCTCTTTGTGAGGTTGTAATTAGATTTATTAATATTTCTCCTGTATTAACGCCTTTTCTTAATTTAACATTTCTTAAATATCCTTCCCGTAATTTAATATGGTATTTTTTAAAATCAGTATTACGGAAATAATCGATCATAGTTCTAATAATTTTTCTAAAATCTTTGTCTATTAAATAACAACCATCAATTGTAACAACTTCATATCTTTTTCCACGTGGATGTAATCCAAGTTGAAGTTTGCCTCCAATTTCTAAATCTCCAAAGCTTAATTCCATATGGTTTCTATATTCATAAATATTTAAACTTTCTACTACTTTTGAAAGTGGAAATTCCATAATTTCATTATCCAAATAATAACTTTTCACTTTTTCTTTTTTTTGTTCAATTTGTTTTTGATAGGGTACATCTAAACTGCTGCAACCACCGCATAAATCATAATGGTCACAGATATTGACTTCATCTTTATACTTATTTTCCATTATTATTTCACCACCTATAAGATAATACCTTTCATTAATTTATTCTAGAGAGTAAGTCTTTATCCTTTTATTTATAATTTAATCATTTTACTATTTTATTGCATTTATACCAATATTATATTATAATATAAATAAATCTGACAAATATACTCAGAATTATACAGGAGGGATACGATATGAGAATAAATTTTAATAATAAAATAGTAGCAGTAACATTGATATTATTTGTTTTACTGGTTTTGACCGGGAGTAATTTGACTTTTGCTCAAGAGAAGGAATATAAAATGGCAGCAGTTTTTCCTGGTTCTATTCAGGATGCAGACTGGAATACCATTGGTTATAAAGCCTTACAAAATGTAAATGAACAATTAGGAATAGAGGTGGCTTATTCTGAACAAGTAGCAGTCTCTGATGCCCCACGGGTAGTAAGAGAATATATATCTTTAGGATATAATATACTTTGGATACATGGTACCCAATTTAATAATGGTATTTTTGATTTAGCTGAAAACTATCCAGATGTTACTTTTATAGTTGAACAAGATACACCTTTACCGGAAGATTTTAATAATGTAATCCAAATTAAAAGAAATTATTATGTTGGTCATTATGTTTTAGGTGCATTAGCTAGTGAAATTACAGAAACAGGCAAAATTGGATTTGTTGGTGGGCTGAAAATTTCTTGGACTATTGGAGTAGTAAATGCTATTCAGCAGGCTGTAGTAGAGCATAATCCTCAGGTTGAATTTGAATATATATATGTAGGTAGTTTCAATGACCCTTTAAAAACTAAACAAGCTACTGAGTCTCTTATTAATAGGAATGTTGATGTTATAATGAGTGGTGTTAATCTTGGTAACTACGGGATGTTTAGAGCAGTAGAAAGTGCAAATAGACCCACCTATGTAACAAGTATTTACACTGATAAAACTGAGCTAGCACCCGAACATTTCTTGACAGCTGATCTTTTTAGATATAATGATTTGATAATTGAGATTGTAAAAAAAATAAGAAATGAAAATAAAACTTCAGGACTATATAATATGGAATATGGAGCAGATGAAGGTAGGTATTTAAATTTACCTGTTAATAATGTAAGTAATGAGACAAATGAATGGATTGAAGATATAGCTCAAAAAGTAGCTACAGAAGAAATTAAAGTTGAGGAAAAACTAGACGAAATAAAAGAATATTAAATAGATTAAAAAAAGCAGAGGGATTCTCCTCTGCTTTATCTATATTTAATACCAGTAAGTTCTTCACAAACTTTTTTCACTTCAGGAGCAGCTTCTTCTTTTTTACCACCGCTTTTTATCCGGTTAATTTCTTCAATTAAGATTTTTTGTTTTTGAGGAGTAACCTTATATTTGTAACTAAAAAATATACCAGCTATAATTAATATTATAGGAACGAAAACAAATAGATACTTCAAATAAAAAAGAGTCTGAGGTGACTGGGGTTTATTAGGCACATAATTTATGAGGCTTAATATTATACCCACTAACCAAAGTGCTATTGCTTGTGCTATCTTTCTTATAAAGGTCATTAATCCAGAATATATACCGGTTCTTCTTTTAATATTTATAACCTGATCTATGTCCGAAATGGTTGGTAAAATGGCCCAGGGAATCATTACTCCTGCTGATAAACCGGAACCAATAACAATACAGATTAATAATATTAGATAAAGGGGAGTACTGGCCGATAAAAATAAAAGGCTAAACATGCCAATTCCCCATATAGAAAGACCTATTGAATAGGCAAGGCCTTTACCCTTAGTGTTGCTGATTTTCATATATACGGGCAGCATAATAATCTGACTTAACAAAATTGCTAACATACAAAAGGGAAAGATATCCGGTTTTTGAATATAATAAGTAAGGTAATAGATGAAAAGTGCCATTAAAAAATCCATTGCTAGATAAGCAGATATATACATTCCCAGATGAATTTTAAAAGACTTATTATATAAAACTGTCTTATATTTTTTAATCTTATCTATTAATTTAGTCTTTTTGTCTACTTCATAAGGTATTTCCCAGGTTCCTTTATAGACAATAAACCAAGGTAGAGCATAAAGTAAACCAAAGACAATCCCCATTATTAAATAACTATATTTTGCTGATACAATAGTTCCTTTATTTAAGAAATCTATTAAATACTTTGGTAATACTCCTGATATTAAAGCTGAAAACTGAGAGAATGCCATGCGTGCTGTTGATAGCTTAGTCCTTATTGCAAAGTTTTCCGACATTTCAGCATTAAGGGCAGAATAAGGTACCATAACCATAGTAAAGACGGTAGAGAAAAAGATGTAAGCAAACGAGTAATAGCCAAATAATAACATATTATTATCTGTATTCAGAGGAATCCATAATGAAATAAAACTAATTGTAATCGGTATTATTCCAATTAGAAAAAAGATTCTCCGTCTACCATATTTGGTATCTATATTATCAGAGATATAGCCCATAAGCGGATCAGATACTGCATCCCATACTTTACCTATTACAACAACTGCCCCTGCTAAAGCAGGGTTTAAACCAACAATATCGGTTAAGAAAATCAAATATAAAGTACCTAATAGTAAGAAAGCTCCGCCTCCATAAATATCTCCTAATCCGTATGAAACTATATTTTTTAGTTTGACTTTTTCTTTGGTCATTATTAACCACCTTTTTGTTATATGACTTAATTATATGAATATATTTAAAATATATCAAGAGTATTATTAAGAAGGGTAATTAAAAAATATATTGAATAATATAATTACAGAGATAAATTTTTTGTGAGGTGATTACTATAACTAAACCACCAATTCCCTTTTATATTACAAGATTTTTTGCAACTGGGTTAATTCATTCATTATTTAATATAGAAGTAACAGGTAAAGATAATATACCAAAAGACAGAAATTACATTTTAATATCAAACCATCTAAATTGGATTGATCCTTTTTTTATCTTAATGATCTTTCCTCCAGCCCCCAAGATTATTTTTATTGCTGAAAATGAAGGGATTTATGATAATAAGAAAAAGAAGAAATTTATAGATACTATGGGAAAACCAATAGCCCCTATTCATCGGGATGATCCAAAATCAAGAATTAAAGCAGTACGTTCTATGCTGAGAATAATAAAAGATGGTGATAATCTAGCTGTTTTTCCAGAAGGTAGGTTAGGACATGCTGAAGGGCGAATATTTCCTTTCTATTTAGGAGTTTTTTCGGTTGCTAAAAAATTAGATGTTCCCATTTTACCCATAGCAATTAGTGGTACGAAAAAACTGTCTTTTCGAAATCCAATTAAAATTAATATTGGTGAATTTTCAAAATGTAAACCAGCTGAAAGTGATGAAGATTTTGCCAAAAGAATGGCCCTAAAAATGCGTGAAATTTTACCAGAATATCCGGGGGAAGGTCCTTTTCCAAATAGGATGGAGTGGATAACAGATCTTTTTCAAGGAGAATTAAGACCATTTGAAGGTGAATATACCTTAATCATTACCCGTAATAAAGAGGATTAAAGAAATTTTCTTTAAATAGAATTAAATTAATGATAGAATATAAATAACAAGATAAATAAGTAAGGAGTGATTAAATGCCTAGGCCTCCTAAAAGGCGAAGAATAAAAAACATACCATATATTAGATTTTTTAAACCAGCGGGAATACCTGGCCGAGAATTAGAAGAAGTACTACTTAGTTTAGAAGAAGTAGAAGCTTTGAGGCTAAAGGATGTGGAAGGTTTAAACCAAACTGAAAGTGCTGAAAAAATGAATATTTCTCGACCAACTTTTCAAAGAATATTAACAAAAACCCATCAAAAAGTGGCAGAAGCACTATTAGAAGGTAAAGCATTAAGATTTGAGGGTGGGGACTATGAATTAGATAAAGGTCGTTATAGATGCAAAAAATGCGGCACTGAATTTCTGTTAAAGATCAATAAACATCATAAAAGACATGGAAGAAGAAACCACGGGAAAATATGCCCTGAATGTGGCGCAAATGCAGTTGAAAAAATAGAAAAATAAAGTATGTTATTTTTTAACTTTTTTAAGACTGGATATTATGATAAAATATAAGGTAATAAAAAGGAAGTAAAAAATTTGATTTTAAAATAAAAAGAGTTATTAAGAAGGGAGTGATATTTTTGTTAGAAATCATTGGTTTAATAGTTGTGATTTGGGCGGTTGTATATTATTTAAATAATATGACTCCTTAATAGATCTTTATGAAGAAGGGAAATAAAGAAATTTTATTTCCCTTCTTTTGTTATATTAGTCTAGTAAATTATCATTTTAATATATCATTATTAATAAAATTTCTGGGATTTACGAAAACACTTCCGACTGTTATTGTCCAATGTAGGTGTGGGCCAGTAGAGAAACCCGTAGAACCAATTTCTCCAATTTTTTCACCTTTTTGTACGTTACTTTCTGCATTGACAGTTATTTTTGAAAGATGGGAATAGGAAGAAAATATATTAAAGCCGTGGTCAATAATGATAGTATTACCTGTAACAAGTAAATTTGCTGCTAATTTCACTATTCCGTCATTTGGAGCTACTATTTTTGTACCTTTATCAGCAGCAATATCAATACCAGAATGTCTGCTTTGTAATTTATTATTAACAAAGCGTGTTGCGCCGAAGTCTGTACTAATAGGCCCCTTAACAGGCCAAATAAACTTGCTTTCAAAAAGCATACTTTGTACACTGCTATTTTTGGCTTGTTTTATCATTTGTTGGTCTTCTTTTTTTCTTTTAATTACTTCTTCCTTTTTAGGTTTTATTATTTTTTCCTTTTCTTCATCAACTTTTATATAACTATTCTTAAAGTCCCCCGATAAAATATTTATTTGAGTTTTGAATGTTTTATCATTTTTTATTATTTGTAGTTCATATTTGCCTGCATTAGTCCAATAGGAAATTGGAATAATTGCTATATTTTTATCATTTAGAAGTTTAAAATTATACTTTCGATTATTAAATAAAATATGATGTGTTGAGTTATTGTCTTCTGTTTTAATAACAATAATATCACCTTGTTTGAGTTCTGTTTTATTAATAAATATGTTATCATTAATATTGACAGAAGTAGCTGTTGGCGTTAATATGATTATTAATAAGAGAATTGAAGCTAATATTATTTTTAATTTATTAATTTTCTGCATAGTGAACATCCCTTTTTAATTGTTTATACTGTTAATTAATATATTTTACTTATTTTCTGTATTTCCTTTTTATTTTTATAAATAAATATTAGATTCGTAGGTGACTGAAATGAATAATTTATCTATAATTAGTTCTGTAATAAAAAAAGATATGAAAGAATTTTTAAGAAATAAGACTATTATTATAGTGATTATATTACCTTTGTTAGCTTCTTTATTTTTTCTCATAATTGAGGATGCTGGTTTAAATAAGCAGTTTAATATTGGTATTGTTGAAGAAAATAATAGTTTCAGCAATTATATCAATGAAAACATTGCAAATATTAATCCGATTAAATATCAAAAGGTAGAAGAAGCTAATAAAGAGATTGGTAAAAGAGTTGCAGGTGTAGTTCATATCCAGGGACAAAAGGACTTTGAATTATATCTTAATGCTGGAAATACAAGCAGTTATTTCTTTTTACAAAACCAGTTAGAAAATCTTATCGAACGTTATCTTAATATACCTTTACAGTTTAATTTAAAGGTAACAGCCGTTAATCGAATTGAAGGTAAATTAGGTTTTCTACCTATTTGGTTAACAATTACGATTACAATGATAGGTGTTTTAATTATTTCCGGTAATTTAGCTGAGGAAAAAGAAAATAAAACAATGGATGCAGTCTATATTACCCCTGCTTCTAATTTATTATTTCTAACAGGCAAAATATTATCTGGAGTTATCTTATCTACTATTACAGCTTTAATTATGCTTTTTATTAATGGGTTTTACAGACAACCTTTAAAAAATATTATAACAGTTTTTATTGCTATATTTTTAGCTTCTTTAGTTTTTAATTTAATTGGATTAATAATAGGAGCAAAATCTGACTCACAGTCTGCTGCAAGATCAATTGGAACTATAGTATATTTTCCTTTACTTTTCCCAACTTTAATTTATAATTTATCTGATTTCACAGAAATTTTAGCCAAATTTTTTCCTACTTATTATTTATTCCAGATTGTTAATAATTTATTAAGTATAGATGCAAATTTTTCACTTATCTGGTATAATTTATTTATTCTTTTGGTATTTGCAGTAATCTTAGCAAGTATATTATTTTATGTATTTAAGAGGGTGTATAACCGATGAGACATAAAAAAAGATTAATATTTTTGGTTTTAATTATCTTTGCCTTTACTATGCCAATTTTGGCTTTAGAAAATGAAGAGAAATCAAATAAAATTATAAAAGAATTTATACTCAAAGTATATGAAAATTACCAGCAAAATAAATTTGTTGAAGTATATGAATTTATGCATCCTGATATTAAGGATGTATTAAATAAAGAAGAATACCTAAAGTTTCAAAAAGAAAATACTGATAAATATAATTTAAAAATTACGGAAGTTGAAGTTTTAGAAATAAACAAATTAGAAGAATGGGTTGAACCCTTTAATAAAATAATAAAAGAGAAAGATACAAATGAACTTTTTGAAATAAAGATAAAATATAAGACTATTTATAAATCAGCTGGAAATGAAAAAGAGAAGATTATAGAAAAAAAGACTTATGTAGCAAGAGATCATAATAATAATTACTTATTATGGGACCCAAACATTATTAAATAAAATTGAAGCAGGTGTTTATTGATGGAATTATCTGATTATCCGATTGTTATTGATGGTCTAAAAAAAGAATATAATAAGGTTAATGCCCTAAAGGGAATATCTTTTAAAGTTAACAAAGGTGAAGTGTTTGGTTTTTTAGGCCCAAATGGAGCGGGTAAAAGTACTACTTTAAATATTTTAACTGGAATTTTAAAACCAACCCAAGGAGATAGTTATATTTTTGGAGAAAAGTCGAATAATTTAAGTAAAAAAACTAAACAAAAAATTGGAGTTGTCTTTGAAACAAATAATTTATATCAAAGATTATCAGGTCGCGAAAATCTCAAATTTTTTGCTGACTTATATAATGTTAATTATACAAAAGTTGAAGACCTACTTAAATTTTTTGATTTAAGTCCAGCTGGTGATAGACAGGTTAAAAATTATTCTAAGGGGATGCGTCAGCGCCTATTAATTGCAAGAGGATTATTAACTGACCCCCAACTTTTAATATTAGATGAACCTACCAGTGGCTTAGATCCTCAATCTGTTGAAATGATTCATCAAGCTATTGAAGAATTTGCAGGGCAAGGGAAAACTGTCTTAATAAGTACGCATTTTATGGAGGAAGCAGATCGTTTATGTGATAGAATCGCCTTTATCAATGTAGGTGAAATTGTTACAATAACACCTCCTTCAGAATTAAAAAGCCGTTATGGAACTAAACAGGTAGAGGTTATTATAAGAAAAGAAGATAACAAATTAGATAAGCTTTTGAATATTGTAAATAAGGATATTATTAAAGAAGAAAAGGGGAGAGTCATCATTGAATTACCCTTAGAAAAAAATGGGCTGGGAAGTAAAATTGATAAAATCAAATCTGAATTTAATGTATTAAGTATTCATACTAGAGAGGCAACCTTACATCAAGTATTTTTAGAGTTAATTAAAAAATAAAGGAGAATAAAAATGGGATTTGCTACACCAAAGGTAGTAATAAGTAAATGTTTAGGTTTTGCTCATTGTTATTATAGTGGACAAATGTTTAACATTGATTTTTTAAATCAATTAGAGGATTTTGTAGAATATTTTCCAGTATGTCCAGAAATGGAAATAGGTTTAGGAGTTCCCCGCCAAACAATTCGTATAGTGCGGGATAAAGAAACATATGAACTTAAATTAATTCAACCTAGAACTAAAAAAGATTTAACAAAAGCTATGGGAAGTTTTTCTGAACAGTTTTTATCAGAATTTGATGAAATTGATGGTTTTATATTTAAAGAACGTTCTCCTTCCTGTGGTCATAAAGATATAAAAGTATATTCTGGAATTGAAGGTCAGGTTATACATCATAATGGAGTGGGCTTTTTTGCTCAAAAAGCTTTTGATTTATTTCCCCACACTGCTGTTGAGAGTGATGGCAGATTAAACAATTTAAGATTAAGAGAGCATTTTTTAACAAAACTGTTTGGACTAGCTAATTTTAGGAGTATTAGTAGTACTGAGAAAAGAAAAATGAAAAACTTAGTGAATTACCATGCCAATAATAAGTATCTTTTAATGGCTTATGATCAAGAAAAGTTAAGAGAAATGGGTAGAATAGTGGCTAACCATAAAGATTTACCTATTCATAAAGTATATAATATTTATGAAGAAAAATTAAACGATATATTAGATGAACCACCACACTATAAAGCTATTATAAATGTACTACAACATATTTATGGTTATTTTAAGAAGGAACTTACCACTGAAGAGAAAAATTTCTTTTTAAATATTATTGAAAAATATAGAGATAACAAGATACCACTTTCAGTACCAGTTCACCTCTTAAGATCCTGGATTATTGAATATGATATAGATTATCTAAAAGAACAAACTTTTATTAATCCTTTTCCGGAAGAACTAATAGATCTTACCGATTCAGGTAAGAATAATGATAGATTATAAATAAAGAAGTGATAATAATGTTAAAGAGTTTAAAAACTATCTACCATCCTGAAGTATATCATGGCGAAAATAAAGACCAACAAGATTTTTTTGAAGGTTGGTATTTTAAAGTTGCTGACAAAAATGCAGAAAATATTTTTGCTTTTATTCCAGGAATATTTAAAAGTAAATCCAAAAGAAAAGACCATTCTTTTATTCAGATATTGGATGGTACTAAAAACCAATCTTATTTTATCAAATATGATGTAAATAGATTTCAAGCAACTAAAGATATTTTTTATGTTAAAATTGATAAAAATATATTTTCTAAAGAGGAAATTAGTTTAAATATTAAAGATAAAAAGATTAATATAGAGGGTAAATTAAAATTTGATGATCTCAAACCCTGGCCGGTTAAAATTTTTTCTCCTGGAGCAATGGGATGGTATGGCTTTATTCCATTTATGGAATGTAATCATGGTGTTTTAAGTTTTAATCATAATATTACTGGATTTTTAACAATTAATAATAAAAAAATAGATTTTAATAATGGTAAAGGATACATAGAAAAGGATTGGGGTAGTCGCTTTCCTAGTGCTTGGCTTTGGCTACAAACTAATCATTTTAATGAAAAAAGTAGTTCCTTAATGGTATCTATAGCAACAATTCCCTGGTTATCCAGGGAATTTCGTGGTTTTATAATTGGTTTTCACCATAAAGATAAACTTTACAAATTTACTACATATAATAATGCAAAGATTATTAAGTTCAAAAAAATAAATGAAAATGTTGAAATTGAAGTAGAAAATAATAAATATATTTTGAGCATTAAAGCTAATTATAAAAAAGGAGCTTTATTAAAAGGACCATTTAAAACAGATATGGTAAAGAATGTCGAAGAAAGTTTAAACGCAAATATATCAGTAAAATTAATTGATAAATCAAATAATAATATTATAACAAATGATAAGGGCATTAAGGCTGGATTTGAGCTAAATGGGAATTTAGAAGAGATAATAGATAATTTTTAAAAGGAATATTTTAATATTTAATTAATTATAGTAATATAATAATTTTTGAATGAGGTGAAATAATGTCTGAAGAAAAAGTTTTGATTGTTGATGACGAAAAGGAAATTAGAGAATTAATAAGAGATTATTTAGAAGTTGAAGGTTTTCGGGTAAGTATGGCCGAAGATGGTGAGGAAGGTCTAGAATTATTTGAATCTTTTGAACCTGATATTATCGTATTGGATATTATGCTACCCAAGATAGACGGGATGGAGATCTGTAAAATTATTAGGAATAAATCCAATATTCCCATTTTAATGTTAAGTGCTAAAAAAAGTGATGTTGATAAAGTATTGGGATTAGGTTTAGGTGCTGATGATTATATGACAAAACCGTTTAGTCCTAAGGAACTGGTTGCTCGCATAAAAGCACAACTACGAAGATATAATCAACTTTCTAAAGCAAACTTTAATAATAATAATATAGAATTTAAAGACCTAAAGATAGACTTAGATGGTTATAATGTTCATTTAAACGGTGAAAAAATTCAGCTATCTGCTAAAGAATTTGAAATATTGAAATTTTTAGCCTTAAATCCCGAAAGAGTATACAGTCGAGAACAAATATTTGATCAAATCTGGGGATTTAATGAATTTGGTGATATTAATACTGTTACTGTACATATTAGAAAAATCAGAGAAAAAATTGAAGAAGATTCCTCTAATCCTCAATATATTGAAACTGTTTGGGGAGTTGGATATAAGTTTGTTGGTGACAAAAGATGAAATGGTTTAAAAGCCTGTTCAAAATGAATTTAAGAAAGAAATTAATTATTTATTTTATATTGATAGTTATAATCCCCTTAATTTTTTATTTTGTTTTTTTTAATATTTTAGGAGTTTATTTAAATAATAGTTCTACATTAACAGAAGTAGATACTGTTATAAATGAATTTGAAGAAAAAATTAAAGATAATATTAATCAAGTAAATAATAAAGAAGAATTTTCAACTTCTTTAAATCCTTTATTAGGAAAGTATCAGGGAGATTTACAAATTATTGATCCCACAAATGATATGATTATTTTTGATACTAATTCACATCCAAGAAAATTTGACTATGGTAATTTGAATATAAGTTCAAATTTAAATTCCGATTATTTTACATATCTTAAAGAGCTAGAAACTGATAATGGAAAGTATATCTATTCTTTGGTTTTTAATAGAACAACTATGTTTCAATCTGTTCAGGGGACTGTAATGCGTTATGTAGTTATTGGTGTGGGAATTTCAATTATTCTGTTAGGTTTTTTGGTATATTATTTTAGCCGTATCATATCTAGACAGATTTTGATTCCTTTAGAAGAATTAAACGAAGCAACAAAAAATATTGCTGAGGGTAATTTAGGCTATGAAATAGATTATTGTGGTAAAAATGAATTAGGTAACTTCTGTCGTGCTTTTGAAACAATGCGTTTAAAGTTAAAAGAATCTCTAGAGAAACAATCGTTATATGAAAATAATCGCAAAGAGTTAATTGCCAGTATTTCACATGATTTAAAAACTCCAATTACTTCTATACAGGGATATGTAGAAGGTCTAATTGATGGTATTCCTAAAGATGAAGAATCTTTTAATAAATATTTACAGATTATCAAAGATAAGTCTATAAAGCTAAACCATTTAATTGATGATCTTTTTTATTTTTCAAAATTAGAGTTAGACAAATTAAATATTGAAAAAAACGAATACAGCAGTAGAAAAGTCTTTAATGAAATATTAAATCCATATAAATTGGAATTTGAAGAAATAAGTCAAAAATTAATTATTGAAAAACCTATTCCTGATGCTAAAATAAAGGTAGATAAAAATCGTATTGGTCAAGTAGTAGATAATATAATTAAAAATGCCAGAGAGTTTATTGATAAAGAAGGTAAGGTTGAAATTAATTTTGATAAAGATCAAAATTACTTTATTGTTTACATAACTGATAATGGGGTAGGAATAAAAAAAGAAGATGAAAAAAATATATTTGATAAATTTTATCGGGGAGAAAAATCTCGTTCCCGCCAGTTTGGTGGTACTGGTCTTGGTTTGGCAATATGTAGTGAAATCATTGAAGCACATAATGGCCAAATAGGTGTTGAAAGCATACGTGGCGAGGGTTCAACATTTTATTTCAAACTTCCATTAATATAGTTAATAAAATTTTAATAATTTCATAATTAGTACTTAAGATACCTCTAGTATTATAAATTTAAGATCAAATACTGGAGGTATTTTTTTTATGGAAGATATTATTTTAAAAATTGAAAATTTACAGAAGAGTTTTGGTAACCATAAGGCTGTTAAAAACGTAAATCTAGAGGTTAAAAAAGGAGATATATTTGGATTTTTAGGTCCAAATGGTGCCGGTAAATCGACTACAATCCGGATGATATTAGGACTTGTCATACCAGATGATGGGAAAATTACAATTGATGGGTTAGATGTTAAAAAGAATTTTAAAATAGCTTTAAGAAAAGTAGGGACTATGGTAGAAACACCTAGTTTTTATGAATATCTAACCGGTTATGAAAATTTGAGACTATCAGCAAATTTGTATAAAGAAGTAAGCTATATAGATATCAAAAATTTATTAAAAAAAGTTGGTTTAAAAGAGAGGAAAGATAATAAAGTTCAAACTTATTCAGTAGGCATGAAACAAAGATTAGGATTAGCAAGAGCATTATTAAATAATCCTCAGTTACTTATTTTAGATGAACCAACCAGTGGGCTTGATCCTCAAGGTAAAAAAGAAATTAGAGAATTAATTAAAAACTTAGCTGAAACTGAAAATATCACCTTTTTTATCTGCACACATCAGCTAAATGAAGTTGAACAGATTTGTAATCGAGTGGCAATTCTACAAGAAGGTAGAATTATAGCAAATAGATACATCAATGTTAAAGAGAATAAAAAATGGATAGAAATTTATACTAGACAGAAAAATGAAGCTAAGACTATTTTAAAGGAACAAAATGCGATTGGAAATATAGAGACAAGCAAAAATGGTTTATTAGTTTATACAAATGAAAAACAAATTGAAAGTATAAACTATCTATTAAATCAAAGAGGTATAAAAGTTAAATATATTATACCAGAAAAAGAGTCATTAGAAGATTATTATTTAAATGAGACAGGAGGTAAGTTTGATGTTATATAGTTTGATCAAAAATGAATATTACAAACTTTTTAAAAAGAAAAAAATTTATATATTCACTTTAATAATTATTGCGATGGCTTTTATTCCCGTTATTATTAATAAAATAGAAGATGCTGGAATTACTTTTACAGTAAATACTTTACCCCTTGAAAATTTATCATGGAGTACAGAAATGATTATTCCCATCTTCGTTGCTATTTTAGTGGCTGATCTAATTACTACTGAATATAATGAAGGTACTATGAAATTATCTTTAGTAAGCAGTGCAAGTCGGCTAGAGCTTTTAACAGCTAAAATAATCACTTTAATTTCAGTAATTATTCTATTAGTAATATTTACAATGATGATATCTTATTTAAGTGGGGCATTATTTTTGGAATGGGGAATACCCTTTCAATTTAACGACCTTACTTTGACCGAGACACAAGGAATATTATATACCATAGGATTATATTTATTGTCTGTAGTACCTTTATCAGCCTTTGGAGTGCTAATTATGTTTCTGGGATTTAAATTAAAATCAGGTGGTTCAGTTGTAGGATTAACCATTGGGATATTTTTTCTAATGAATATTTTAAGACAGATATCAACTTTATTTAGACCATTTGTTTTAAGTAACTACTTTAATACTGCTTACTTATTAAGCTCTCATGGGTTGTCAAATAAAATTGTAGTTTTGACAATAATTTCTGCCGTATATTTTTTAGTGTTTTTAGGTCTAAGTATCAGTGATTTAGTAATGAAAGATATTGTTAAATAATTTATATAAATGAGGTATTTAGATGAAGTATAAAATTATATCGATCATATTAATAATAATGGGTTTAATTGGGTGGATAGGACCTTCCTTGTGGAATCAATATAATATAGGAGATTATCATGTAAAAGAACTTAAATTAGAATATCCTGAAGGTATTGTTGATCCCATTAGTTTATATAAACCAATCGGTAAAGGTCCTTTTCCAGGTATAGTTTTTGGATCAGGAGCTGGTGCAGATAAAGCTTTATATAAAAATTGGGCAGAAGGTTTTGTAAGTCAGGGTTTTGTTGTCCTTTTAAGAAGTTCATCCTATGGAAGAAAAAAAGAGAAACCTTGGATTGATAGCAGAGATGATATGATAAGTTCTTTTCAATATTTGAAAAAATTGGATTATGTTGATAAAGATAAAATAATTATAGGAGGTCATTCTGCCAGTGCTAATTTAGCTTATTGGGTGGGATATAAAATTCCAAAAAAGATAAAGGGAATTGTGGCGATTGCAGGAAGATTTCCACCTGAAGAGAAAGGTAATTTGAATCTGGCTGTTTTTTTAGGGACTGGCAAAAATGATAAATTGGTTCCACCAGAAAAATTATATGAGGTAGCAAATAAAATTAGTGAATCAGAAATAAAAAAGAATAAAGAACATGAAGATATAACAATATATGTTTCTGATAATTCGAATCATTTAAAAGAATCCTGGGATAATAATTTGATTAGAGAAGCAGTTAAATGGTCAACACAAATTGTGGGTTTAAATTATAAGGAAAATTATTCTTTAGAAAAAATAAATATAAAGTACATAATTTTAAAAATAATATCTGCATTTTTATTTTTTATAGGTATAGTAATAATAATGCAATATTATTTAAAGAAATTATTTCACATTAATAAGTTTATAGAATTTATATCAATAATATTTTATTTTGGTTTATTTTATTATATTTGGTCGGCTACGATATCAAAGTATTTATTTTATTTTGGTCCATTTCCATATAATATATCAAAATATATTGTCACAGCATTAATTGTTGCAATAATTGGAATCATTACTTATGTTTTTTTAAACAATAAAAGTTACAATAAATTCTATTTCGATCTTTTATATCTACTAATTACTGTCTTAATAATTACTTATGTTTATTCATTTATAGTTTATATTCCAGCTTTTAATTACGGTGGTTCATTAATATTTTTTAAAATATTAATTGTAACATTACCGATTATAATATTAGGTTTTTTCTTTAAAAAAATACATTTGTTATTATATCAAAGAATTATTTTTTATGATTTAGTTTTTGTTTGGCTTTTAACAGCAGTAATGCCGTTGAAGTAATTAAAAAAATTTAGGAGGATAAAAGAATGAAGTTAGTTGGTAAAATTTTACTTGGATTTTTTTTGATAATAGTATTGATTTTGGTGGGGACGGCAATCTATATTGACCTACCTGTTTTTGAAAATGCTAATGAATTTAGTAATTATATCTCAAGTTATAATCAAATTAAATATAAGACAGATAATGGAGTAAAGACACTTAATGCTTTTGAAAGAGATAGTCTTATAAATAAAGAAATTAAGGAAATTAAGGTAAATGGAGATAAGGTAATAGTATCTTATTTTAGATTCAAAGATCCTTTTACTGCCCGCAATAGTATTAATAAATATAAAGAATTACATACTGGTAATTTCATGATTAAAACTGTGGAGGTTAATATACCTTTATATGGGAAGTATTGGGTCCAAACTGCTCAAGGAATTACTAATATAAGTTGGACGAGAAATAGAAGGGTGATATTAATAAGAAGCAAATCAAGAGAAACTGCTAAAATGGTGGAGGAGGATATTAAATCTTACTTCAATTAAATCAAATAAGAAAGAGTGAGTGCTATGCTAAAAGTAAATAGTGTTACAAAAGTTTATGAAAACAATAAAAAGGCTGTAGATGATCTTAATTTAACTGTAAATAAAGGTGAAATATTTGGGTTTTTAGGTCCAAATGGTGCTGGTAAAACAACGACAATAAGAATGATTACAGGTATTTTGGATATTACAGAAGGAGACATATTAGTTAATGGTTACAGTATTGCTAAAGAAACGATTAAGGCTAAGAGTAGTTTTACCTTTGTGCCTGATCATCCTGAAATATTTGATTCAATCAGTGGTATTGAGTATCTAAACTTTATTGCAGATATGTATGAAGTTCCTTTAGAGGATAGAGAAAATATTATTGAGAAATATGCAAGAGACTTTGAAATTTATGAAGATTTAACTCAACAAATTAAATCCTATTCCCATGGAATGAGGCAAAAATTATTAGTAATAGGGGCTTTGTTACCGAACCCTAAAATTTTAATTTTGGATGAACCTTTAGGTGGTCTAGATCCTAGATCTGCTCGTATATTAAAAAATATAATGAGAGAGCACTGTCAAGAGGGAGGGACGGTTTTCTTTTCTTCCCATGTACTTGAAGTAGTGGAAAATTTATGTGACCGAGTAGCAATAATTGATGAAGGACAGCTAATTGCTTGTGATACTTTAAAAAACCTAAAACAAAATACAGATATAAGTTTAGAAGACATCTTTTTGGAGTTGACGGAAGATGAATAAATTTAAAAGCTTAGTATTAATTCAGATTAAGGATATTTATTATAATGCCCAAAATAGTGTAAATATCAAAAATAAAAAATTAGTCTATTTATCACAAATGATATTAGGTGCAGCTATTATAGCACCAGCAGTTTATTTTAGTTTAGTTACTTATCAGGCTTTTGCTCAATTAAATCAACCAGAACTTGTGATTACTTCTATGTATGTAAATTCCATAATAATGATGTTTTTTTTAGGTATACCAATTATTGTATCAGTATTCTTTTTCTCAAAGGATATTAGATTTTTAACATCTCTTCCAATTGAAGAAGATAAGATAATATTTGCAAAGTTGAGTACTGTTTATATATATCTACTTGCTATTAGCGGAGCTTTTGTTCTGCCTAGTATTATTATATATGCGATTAATTCTGGTTTTAGTTTAAGTATCATCATTTTTGGGCCAATTGTTTTTCTATTAGCACCGTTATTACCACTTTTAATTTCTTCTATCCTGGTATTAGCTTTTAATAAGTTAATAAGGAAAAGCCGGTTTAAAAATTTGTTAACAATGGTAGGTAATTTAATATTAATAACTGTTATAATTGTTATGCAGATGGGTATAACTCAAAAAGCAGCTGACCCTGAATTAATTCAATCTGCTTTCTTAAATAATGAAAGTTTAATCGGCTTAATTGGTTTAAGGTTTCCACCTAGTATTTGGATGACTAAAATGTTATTAGGTTCTTTTGCCAATACAGCATATTTTATTTTAGTTAACATAGTTTTTATATTTATATTACAATTTTTAGCAAGATACTTTTTTAAAAGATCTCTTTTAACTTTTACTGAGGAAGGTAATAAAACTGGTAAAATAGAATATAAAGTGACTACAAAAGGTTGGCAGTTGTTTAAAAGACATATGCTCATTATAATTAAAGAACCGACCTTTTTACTTAATGCTTTATTAAGTATGGTGGTACCCTTAATTATCTATGTCATTATGACCTTTAGCGGTCAGTTTTCTCTTGATTTATTGAATACAAGCCAACTTAAACCTTTTATTAGTCCTATCTATAGTGGAATAATGGTTTTCCCGGCTATTGTTTCCAATATTTCTTCTACTGCTATTACTAGAGAAGGTAAGGCTTTTTGGCAAACTCAGGTATTACCAATAAGCATTAAAATGAATATGAAGTATCGAATTATGACTACAATTGTAATTAATCTAACCGGATCACTTATACTAGGGATCTTAGGATATATTATGTTACCAGTGAATTTATATATGGTTTTAATCGGCACATTTTTTACAGTTTCCTTAACTCTCTTTTTAGCAATATTAGACTTTAAAATTAATATTTTTAGGCCAATATTAAATTGGTCTCATCCTACAGCTGCTGTGAAAAATAATATGAATGTTACAATGGCATTAGGACTAAGATTTGTTCTCGGCTTAATCTTATTTGGGATTTACAGATTAATAGGTAATCAATTTACAAATTACAATTTACTATTACTAATAATAGCGATTATATTTACTCTGCTTTATCTAATTAGCCGTTATTATTTATATAATATTTTAGATAAAAGGTTTGAAAAGATTTCAATATAATTACTTTTATATAAGTTAAATTAACGATTTTCCCTAAAAAAAGGAGGATTATAAAATCCAGTGTATAATTATAAAAATATATATTATATCACTTGCTTTTATAGTAAGTGATTTTTCATTATATTTTAATAAAATTTATTTCAGCAAAATATTCTAAATAAGGAGAAGTGCAATGATACTAAAAATTATCAAAAACGATTTTTCTAAGAAAAAGATTATAATGTTTGCGGTATTTATATTTATAATGCTTTCCGCTATGCTGATGTCTAGTGGTACAAATATGATAATTAATCTAGTTAATTCATTAGACTATTTATTTGAAAGTTCATCTGCTCCCCATTTTACACAAAGTCATTCTGGCCAGATTGACCGAAACCATATTAATAAATGGAGTGAAGAAAATAAATATGTTAAAGATCATCAGATAGGAGAATTATTAAATATTTCAGGAAGTAATATCTATATAAATAGTGATACAGCCGAAAAGGATTCTTTAATTGATAATGGTTTTGTAAAACAAAACAAAAATTTTGATTACCTATTAAATTTAGATAATGAAATCATAGAAGTAAACCAAGGAGAAATTGCAGTACCAATTCATTATCAGCAAAGAAGAGATTTAAATATAGGTGATAATATAGTTATTGGAAATGAACAGTTAAAAATCTCCTTTATAATCACAGATTTTGTAAGAGATGTTCAGATGAATCCTTCGATAATATCTTCTAAACGTTTTGTAGTTAGCAATGAAGACTTTAATAATTTAAAGAAGAACTTTGGTGAAATTGAATATTTAATTAGTTTTCAATTAAATGATCTTAATAATTTACAGAAATTTGGAAATCAATATAGTAATGCAAACTTGCCTCAAAGGGGACCTACCATAGATTATGATATATTGAGAATTACCAATAGTTTAACAGATGGATTAATTGCAGCGGTCGTAATCTTAATTAGTTTACTGTTATGTATAATTTCACTATTATGTTTAAGATTTGTTATTTTACTTACTCTTGAAGAAGATTATAGAGAAATAGGAGTTATGAAAGCAATTGGTATCTTGCCTTCTAAAATTAAAAAGATTTATTTGTTAAAGTATGTAATTTTAGCAGTTAGTGCTTCTATTATGGGATTTTTATTTTCTTTATTTATTAATAATCTTTTTACAGAAAATATTATGATTTACATAGGTACTGCTCCTTTATCTTTTGTTGAACTTACTTTGCCGTTTTTAGCTTCTTTAATCATTGCGATTATTGTGATTGCTTTTTCTTTTATAGTATTAAGAAGATTTAACAAAATTTCTGCTGTTGAAGCAATAAGAATGGGAAGTGCGGGAGGCAGTTATGCAAACAGTAGTAAGTTAGCTTTGTATAAAAACAAAGTATTTAATTCAAATATATTTTTAGGGCTAAGAGATGTAGTTTTGAGATTTAAAACCTATATTATTTTATTTATAGTATTTGTACTTGCAACTTTTATTATAATAGTACCACTTAATTTTTTAAATACAATTCAATCTCCTGAGTTCATTACATATATGGGGATTGGGAAAAGTGATATTATTTTAGATTTAAGGAATACTGAACAAATACAAGAGCGTTTTAATGATTTAAAGACTTATATAGAAAATGATCCTGAAGTAACAAAGTATGCTGCTTATATAACTAGTAAATATGACATTATTAACCAGGAAGGTTTACCGGAAAGTATGTTTGTGGAAACAGGTGATTTTACAGTGTTTCCCATTGATTATTTAGAGGGCAAAGCCCCCCAAGAAAAAGATGAAATGGCATTATCTTATTTAAGTGCGGATGAGTTAGATAAAAAGGTTGGTGATAATCTTCAATTAGTGGTTAATGGAAAACAGAGAAAGATGATATTAACGGGGATCTATCAGGATATTACTAATGGCGGTAAAACAGCTAAAGCAAATATAAGTCCAAATTATGAGACAGCTGCCTGGTATAACATAAATTTTAATGTCAATACTTCTGTAGATGAAAAAGTATGGGAGTATAAAGATAGATTTCAAAATGTCAAAGTAACTGGTATAGAAGAATATATTGATCAGACTGTTGTTAATACAATTGAACAACTAGAGCTTTTAACAGTAACTGCTATTACCATAGCAATCTTAATTTCAATCCTGATTACTTCCTTATTTTTAAAAATGCTAGTCGCTAAAGATATATCACAAATAGCTATTATGAAAAGTATTGGAATTTCCTTAAAAGATATTAAAAATCAATATATTACAAAGGCTCTTATCATATTAAATCTTGGTATAATTATTGGTACAGTAATAGCAAATATTTTAGGCGAAAAATTACTAAGTGGTTTATTATCAATAGTTGGAGCCTCACAAATTGATTTTATAATAAATCCTATAGAGGCATATATTTTAACCCCAGTTATTTTGATGGCTATAGTGACAATTACTACTGTATTAAGTATTAATTCAATAAAAGAATACAGTATTGAAGACATTAATTTCGAATAAAGGAGTATGATAATTATGAAAAATATCTTAGAAACAAGAAATTTATCTAAATCATATTTAGTAAATGAGCGTACAAAACCAGTTTTAAAAGGTATAGATTTATCTATAAAAGAAGGTGAATTTGTTTCTGTGATGGGTCCTTCGGGCTCTGGTAAAAGTACTTTACTTTATAATGTAAGCGGTATGGATAAAATGACAGAAGGAGAAGTTATATTTGCCGGTTCTAAAATAAACGAACTATCAGAAAAAGACTTATCAAAGTTACGTTTAAAGAAAATGGGATTTGTTTTCCAACAGATTAATTTATTGAAAAATTTAGGTATTATAGATAACATTATTTTGTCAGCTTATATGGCCGATGAATTTGAAAAAGATGAAATAAATAAGAAAGCTATAGCTTTAATGGAAAAGACAGGTATTGAAGATTTAGCAGATAATGATATAACCCAGGCTTCGGGGGGACAACTTCAAAGAGCTGCTATTTGTCGGGCTTTAATTAATGATCCATTGGTTCTATTTGGTGATGAACCAACTGGTGCTCTTAATTCAAAAGCAGCATCCAATATAATGGATATATTCCATTCTATAAATGAAGAGGGTACAACAGTTATGATGGTTACACATGATGTGAAGGTTGCATCTCAATCGGAACGAGTTTTATTTATGTTAGATGGAAATATTGAAGGAGAATATATATTAGGTAAATTTGATAGAACCAAAAATGATATAAAGAGGAGAGAAGCAGAACTATCAGAGTGGCTTTTAGAAAAAGGATTTTAATTTTTAAAAAAGTTAGTATAGAAATATGTTAAACCATTATGTTATAATATAATAAATAAATTCCTCATACCATTATGGGGAATTTTTCTATTTTATGAATTAATGATAAAATAATAATATAAGAAAGTGAAAGGAGAATAACTTTGCTTAGTATATATTGGATCTTAATTATAATACTATTTATAATGGGTTTAATCGGTGTTTTTATACCGATGATTCCTGATATTATTCCAGTTTGGGTGGCTGTAATAATCTATCAGTATGGACCATTTCCCTTTAATTTACCAACTATTTTCTGGATAGTTTTAGTGATTGTAACTATTATTACCGTCTTATCAGACTTTTTAGCAAATGCAATTGCTGTTAAAAAATCTGGGGGAAGTAATGTATCTGTAATAGCAGCCTTAATAGGTTTGGCAATTGGTTTGGTAATATTTGGACCACTAGGTATTATTATTGGGCCCTTTGCAGCGATATTTTTAGCAGAATATTATAGAAGTCAACAAAAAAATTATAATGAGCCCTTAAAAATAGCTTTTTCAACTGTTTTTGCTTTTGTTGGGAGTGGAGTAGTAAAATTTTTTCTTTTAACTATTGTAATCATATGGTTTTTAATTCTTGCGATTTAAATATTTTAGAGATCAGAGGTGTAAATTGTGAAATGCAAATTATGTGGAAGTAAGCGAATTAAAAAGATTAGTATTGAAGAAAATTATTATTTTTGTACTAATTGTGAATTGATTTTTATTGAAAAAGGGGCTGAACCTTCTGAAAAACAAGAATTTGAGATTTACAAAACTCATGAAAACACACATGAAAACGAAGGTTATATTAATATGTTTAAAGAGTTTATAAAAAAGTTATTTATTGAACACCTTGATGAAATAAATGAAGTTTTAGAATATGGATGTGGCCCCGGCCCGGTTTTAGCTGATATATTAGAAAACAAGGGTTTAAATGTTACTAAGTATGACCCTTTTTTCTATCCGGATCTTAAGTTTCAAGATCAACAATATGATTTAATTACTTCGACAGAAGTATTTGAACATTTCCAAGATCCCAAGGAAGAGATTACAAAGCTAATTAAGTTAATGAAGCCTAACGCCTATCTAGCTGTGATGACTTCTTTTCACAACCAAATAGATCATTTTAAAGACTGGTGGTACCGTCGGGATAGTACTCATATTACATTCTATAATTTAAACACTTTTAAATATATTGAAAATAATTATCCTTTGCAAATAATAAAGACAGATTGTGAAAAAAGCATATTGATGAAAAAAACTTAAGGTGAAGTTTGCATTATCATATTTTTTGTTTTAATCTTATAATAAATTAATAATATTTTGGAGGAAGTATGTTATGGATATATATATGAAGGTATATAAATATTATAATCTTGGTACTACTTTAAGAAAAAAAGAGATAATGAAAAATTTAAAAGAATCTGGAATTAAATATATGGGAACCTATGATTTTGATGATAATCTTGAAAACCCATCTTTTGTTTCTTACCCTGAACCGATTGAATTTACTTATGATTGTAAAGAAAAAGAGAAAGAGGTTACAGCTAAAGTATATGATTATGGCGCTATGTCAATGATGTATGAAGTTAAATATGAAGTAAACTCATTAGAAGAATTTCATGAAGAGATAAAAAAATATGACCCTCGTCCCCAAATAGAACAAGATTTTGACGAAATTTACCAAAAGATATCAGATAAATTTGAAGGTTTAAATGATAATATCTTAAGTAAATTTAATCATCTTTATTCTGTATATTGTATTGATAATAAGGGTAATATAGACAAAAAAGAATTATTAGAAAATAACGAAAAAATTATTGTAAGTTTATTATCTGATGAGTATCAAGATATAAATTTCAGCCAGCAGCAAAAAGAAGCTGTGATGCGTTACAGCAATAGTTTTTTAAAAAATGATTATATAGTTGTTCATTGGAATAATGCTTTTATTCTAGATAATAAAGAAAATTATACAGAGAAACTTTTCATAATCGAGTTAGCTAATATACAATTTAATAAGCTTCAGACCTATGATAGTTTTATTGATGATTATCTTTCTGAATATTTGTTAAGTAATAATAAAAGTATATTAAGGTTTATACCATTTATAAAATCAGGTATGAGTAAAAAGGTTAAAGAAATTGCTGATTTACGGGTTGAATTAGAAAGAGTTATTGATGTAATGGATAATTTTGAAAAATTTCAAGGGCAGTGGTATTTAGCCCGTCTATATTATCTAGCAAATAGTGCTTTCCAAATAAATCGGTGGAAAAATTTAGTTGAAAATAGAATTAAAAAAGTAAATGAGTTATATAATTTGATAAATTCCGAAATTAACAGGAAAAGAATGTTATTTTTAAACATTTTAATGTTATTATTATTTGTTTTATGGTTTTTAGGTATATAAAGATGCAAAAATATTTAAGAAAATCCATAGATTGATTTAATTGGAATAAAATACATTTGACTTAGTGATAAAAATTATTTACTATTGTATATATATAATGAATACAAATAAATATATCTTAAATCTGGTATTACTGTGATAATTTGGCATACTATAATATTATCTTTACAAGAAGGGATATTATATGAAAAAAATTTATTTGTATTTTATAATTTTAATATTGTTTTTCTCTTTTTTAATAATGTCGCCAGTACATTTATCTGCTCAGACTAATCTTAATTATCAAATTAAAGAACAACTTTCAACATTTAAAGAATATGAAATAAATAATTTAAAGTTTAGCCCTCCATATTTTTTGAATAAGCTGAACAGCTTATATGAAATAAACAATTATAACCCTTTTTGGTTTGGAGAGGTTTGGTTTAAAGATTCAGCCTATCAATTAATGGAGGTAATAAAGAATATAGAAAATGAAGGTTTAAATCCAAAAGATTATCGCTATGACTTTTTATCAGAGTATTTCCATAAAACGACATTAAATAGACAAGAATTAGCTTTAATTGATATTCTTATGACAAACTCTTTTTTATTGCTTAGATCTCATTTTAAAGAGGGAATTTTAAATCCGGAAACTTTAAAAAGAGATTGGGAAATTACTCAAAATGATACAGAACTTTATAATTTTATAAATAATACTGTTCAAAACAACAATGTTATTGAGTCTTTGTATTCATTATTGCCCCAATCAGAAAATTATATAAAACTTAGAAATAAATTAAAAGAATATAAAACCATTAAAAAAAACGGGGGTTTTATAACATTTACAGGCTCTAGAGTAATCGATAAAGGGATGAATGGGGAAGATGTACTTAATTTAAAAAAGAGGCTTAAACAGACCCAAGATTTTCAGGGGATTATGGATGAAGAATTTGGTCAACTATTAGAAAAAGCCGTTATAAATTTTCAAAAAAGAAATGGTTTAAATCCAGATGGGGTGGTTGGCCCCAAAACAAAAAGCGCTTTAAATATTAGTGTTAAAGAAAAAATTAAAAAAATAATTATAAATATGGAAAGATTACGTTGGCTGCCTCAGTCTTTAGGTAATCCATATATCTTGGTTAATATAGCCGATTATAAGTTAAGGGTAATTGAAAATAAAGAAGAATTATTTAATTTAAAAGTAATTGTAGGTCAAAGACAGAGAAGTACACCTGTTTTTAGCGAAAAAATAAGTTACATTGTATTAAATCCTTCTTGGACAGTTCCCAAAAAAATTGCAGCTTTAGATAAATTACCATTAATAAAAAAAGATATAAACTATCTTCCTGAAAATAATTATAAAGTATTAAAAGTATCTAATGGAGAATTAGTTGAAGTTGATTATACAAAAATAAATTGGGATAATTTAAATGAAGATAATTTTAATTACTTTTTAAGACAACAACCTGGCCCTAATAATGCACTTGGACAGATCAAGTTCATGTTTCCAAATAAATATAGTGTATATTTACATGACACTCCCAGTAAAGAATTATTTTCAGCAGAACAAAGAAACTTTAGTTCTGGTTGCATAAGAGTACAAGAACCATTTAAACTTGCAGAATATATACTTAAAAAAGATGAACAATGGGATGAAAAAAAAATTAAGCAAAAATTAGCAAAAAATAATGAACAAATTATATACTTAAAAAACAAAATACCTATTCATATAGTTTACATGACTGCTTGGGTCAATAACAATTATAAAATACATTTTAGAAATGACATCTATAACCGCGATCAAAGATTAATTGATGCTTACTATAATATAGAAAGAGGTTAATAATGACTAAAAAAATATTAATAGCTTTATTTATATTAATTTATCTATCAATACCAGCAGCAGCTTTTAATGAAGGAAATTCTAGCTTTAGATTAGTTTATAATAATACTTTAATTTCTCATGAAATTTATAGTATTTTTGTATTACCGGGTGAGAATATTACCTTGAATGTATATAATCCTAAATTTAATGATAATTATAAGGTCAGTCACAATAATTTAAAGATGATCATTAAAAACAAAGATGAATGGGTTATGAAAACCCCTAACAAAGTTGGAAATTATAATATTTGGGTTACTGATGAAAAAACTAATGAAAAAATAAAAATTAATGTTTTTGTTTTAGAACCCTATAATAATTTAAAGAATGGCTATCTAAATGGTTATCGAATTGGATATTATCCCAGAATACCAGCAAGTAAAAGTGAAAATTATACTTTGCCAAAGGGTTTTATAAAAGTAACTAGACAAAATAAAGATACTTATTTAACTCCTCATTTTCAATTAAGACAATTTATTTGTAAACAACCGAGTAATTATCCAAAATATATAGTCATACAGGAGTTATTACTGAACAAATTAGAATATTTATTACTTAAAATTAATGAAAAAGGATTTAATGCTAATACATTTCATATCATGAGTGGTTATCGTACCCCTTTTTATAACAGTTCATTAGGTAATGTGAAATACAGTAGACATATTTTTGGAGATGCTGCTGATATCTATATTGATGTTAGACCTAAAGATGGTCAGATGGATGATTTAAATGGAGATGGCAAAGTAAACTTAAGAGATGCGGATATACTTTACGAGACAGTTGAAGAATCTTCTCAAAGAAGAGAGTACAAAGAGTTTATAGGGGGTTTGAGTTCTTATCGTAAAACGGTATCTCATAGTCCCTTTATTCATATAGACACCAGAGGTTATAGAGCAAGATGGTAATCTTTTTATTGACTTTCCTCGGGGCAAGCCCACGAGGATTCTTCATTCCTAGAAACGAGCCTATTCTTATTTGATATTAAGTATCAAGTAAAAATTAGGTCTTACAGTTTCTCTAGAGGCTTAAAATCCCGTATGCCCTACGGTACTGACGATTAAGGAATTCTGATACCTTGAATATTTTACGCAATAGAGGAGCTTGGTTATCGCTTCAATTCCTATTGCAACTCCATATATTCAGTTTTTAGATTCACCTTAACTTATTAGTAATATATCATATTAAAAAATAATATCGAATTATTTTTAAAATAGCACTTACATCCTGAGAGTAAGCCCATCAGGTTTTATGTACAAAATCTATAACACCAAAAAAGTAGAAAGTAGGGAGTATATTATGAAGACAAAAGAAATTTTAAATGATTTTAATTTATCACAACCAATGCAAAAAATTATTGAAGAATGTTCTGATTTTCAAATTGTAGATGAAGTTGAAACGTTAAGAAAATTATCTTTAAAGAACAGTCAGGATGGTCAAAAAGATGTAACTTATCATCTAGAGAATGGAGAAGAAGTGGTTGATGCTAGGGTTTGTAAAGCAAGAAATGGTATAGCTGCTAATTTCACTGAACCCTATATGAGAAGAAGGGACCCTGATTGTATGGTGATAGCAGATGATTATCCTACTGATAAAGAAAGATTCAAAGAAAGATTTGATGAAGATTTTGAAAATATTAGGCAGGAAACCTTTGCATGGTTAAAAAATCAATCCCTTGTCGCATTTTTATTTGAAGCTGGTCCGGAGAATTTAAATTATCCGGTAATGGCTATTGCCCCTGCTAATGCAGGCTTTTTTGCTTTTGGACTTTCTTTACTACAGGGGATAAAAAAATTAGATAATATAGAAAAAGAAATTAAACCGAAAGGATATATCTTTGTGGCTCCTCCCTTTAGATATACTCACTTTGAAGGAGATCAGGTAGTAGTACATAATCGTTTAAAAAATAACTACGAACTTTTTAGCTATAATCTTTATCCTGGTCCTAGTGCTAAAAAAGGTGTATATAGTATGTTAATTAATTTGGGGGAGAAAAATGAATGGCCTACTTTACATTGTTCCGCTGTACAAGTCGTTACCCCTTATGATAATAAATTAAATATAGCTTATGAAGGTGCCAGTGGTGCCGGCAAATCAGAGATGTTGCAGGATATGCATCGGGAAAGAAGCGGTAGAATTAAGCTTGGTGAAAATATTGTAACTGGTGATGAATATAAAATAACATTACCTCAGGGTTGTAGTTTAAGACCAATTGCTGATGATATGGCAGTAACCCCTTCTTATCTGCAATCAGGTAATGGTAAATTAACTTTAAAAGATGCAGAAAATGCTTGGTTTGTGAGAGTAGACCATATTGAACAGTATGGGGTAGATCCTCATCTGGAATCAATTACCTGTCATCCAGAAAGCCCATTATTATTTTTAAATATTGATGCTGCACCAAATAGTACTGCTTTAATATGGGAACATATAGAAGATGAACCAGGTAAATCTTGTCCTAATCCGAGAGTAGTTATTCCTAGAGATGATGTACCGGGTGTAATTGAGGGAGAAGTAAATATAGATGTGAGAGGGTTTGGAGTACGAACTCCCCCTTGTACTAAGGAAAATCCTACCTATGGAATTTTAGGATTATTTCATGTTTTACCACCCGCTTTAGCTTGGCTTTGGAGATTAGTATCTCCTAGAGGACATGGGAATCCAAGTATCAATGATTCGGAAGGCATGAGTTCAGAAGGGGTAGGTTCTTACTGGCCTTTTGCAACAGGGCGTAAAATTGATCAGGCTAATATCCTATTGAAACAAATAGTAGATTCACCCGAAGTAAAGTATATTTTATGCCCAAATCAATATATTGGCTCCTGGAATGTTGGCTTTATGCCTGAATGGATTGCCCGTGAATATTTAGCCCGTCGAGGAGGAGCCTGGTTTACTGAAAAACAGATTGAACCGGCCAGATTACCACTTTTAGGTTATGCTTTAAAAGATGTCATGGTAGAAGGTCAGATGATTGAGAGAGAATTATTAAAGGTACAAAATCAGCCTGAAGTAGGTAAAAAGGCTTTTGATCAAGGTGCAGAAATCTTAAGAGAATTTTTTGAAGATTACTTAAAAAATTATGATCGAGATGAGCTTTTACCTTTAGGTAAAAAAATAATTGATTGTTTCTTATCTAAAGGAACTTTACAAGATTATATGTCTTTAATTGATTATCCGGTCATAAAAGAGGAATAAATTAAAAAATATCAAGACTTCAGCTTTTTAAGCTGAAGTTTTTCTTTTTTTAGAGGAATATACAATAAGTTATAGAATAATAAATATTGATAAGTTCTATCACCTTTGAATTGGAGGGTTTATATGTTTGAATTATATAATGTTAAGTATAAAGATATTCTTAAGATAGATGATCTTACAATTAATGAAGGAAAAATAACTTGTATTGTGGGACGTAGTGGTGGAGGAAAATCGACTTTTTTAAGGTTGTTAAATAATATGGTGAGTCCAGATAGTGGCCAGATAAAATTTAAAGGTCAAAGTATAGGTGAATATAATCCTATAAAATTAAGAAGAGAAGTACTTATGCTTCCGCAAAATCCAATAATTTTTTCAGGTACTATAAGATATAATTTCACGGTGACTTTAAATTATAACGATGAATATGCTATGTCAGATGAAAAGTATAATAAAATTCTCGATAAAGTTGGTTTAAAAGAGCAAAATTTAGATGATGATGCAGAAAAACTTTCGGGAGGAGAAAAACAAAGATTAGCATTAGCTCGCATTTTAATCCTTGATCCGGATATATTACTTTTAGATGAGCCTTCTTCAGCTTTAGATGAAGAAACTGAAAGATTAATAATAGAGATGGTAGTAAAGTGTATCAAAGAAAAAAATGGTACTTTAATTATGGTTACCCATTCTAAAGAAATTGCCAATAAATATGGGGACCAGATTATAACTATTAATGAAGGTGAACTTGATAAGATAAATTAAAAAGGAGAGTATTTTATGACAGACACAATATTTGATATATCTATTATAAATTTGGTGATAGCCTATATTTTTGTTATGATTTTATTATTTATTGTTAAAAATGAAAAGATTGGCCATGAAAAACAGATAATAATTGCTTCTTTTAGAATGACGATTCAGCTGGTTTTAGTTGGTTATGTTTTAACCTATGTTTTTGAAAACCCTAATCCCTATATTACTATTTTGATTTTATTAGTTATGGAAATATTTGCGATCTTTAATATTTATTCAAGGGTAGAAAGAAAATTATCAAGTAACTTAAAATTAATCATTGGTATTTCAATGTTCGGCGGTACTTTAACTAGTATTTTATTCTTCCTATTTATTGTCATAAATATTGATCCCTGGTTTATGCCTCAGTATTTTATCCCTATATCAGGGATGTTAATTGGTAATTCTATGACTGGAATTTCATTAGGTGCGCAAGGATTAATTACCGGTGTAAATGATAATAAAGAAAGAATTGAAAATGCTTTGATGTTAGGAGCTACTCCTAAAGCAGCCACAAAAGAAATTCAAAATAGATCTTTTTATAATGCAGTATTACCTACTATTAATTCCATGATAGGCATGGGGATAGTTTTTTTACCTGGTATGATGACCGGTCAAATACTGGCAGGGGCAGCCCCATTAACAGCAATTAAATACCAAATTGCTATTATGATGGGGATATTAGGTAGTGTAACTTTAACAGTTTACTTAATGGTAAAGTGGGGTATGAATAGTTTCTTTAATGATAGAGCACAAATTACTATTGAAAAAAATAAATAACAGCAAGGATGTTTTAGATGAATATTAAATACAGCATAAATAAAAATCAAGCTAGAGAGTTTTTATTAAGTCATCAAAATTTGCTTTTTCCCCGAAAACTTAAAGGAGAAAAGGGCGTTTTAAATTATATAAATAAAGTGGGATGTATTCAATATGATCCTCTTGATCAAGTAGGAGAAAACCATCATTTAGTTTTACAGGCTAGAGTAAAAAATTATAAAAAAGCGATGGCGGAACATATTATGTACAAAGAAAGAAAGTTAATAGAAGGATGGGATAAAAACAAGTCCATATATTCAATAAATGATCGCCCCTTTTTTGCAAAATATCGTAAAGAAGCTTATCAAAAATATTATAAGGAAGCTAATAATAAAGTCAAAAATTTAATTCCAAAAGTTAGGGATATATTAAATAAAAAAGGTCCTCTATCTTCTACTGATTTAAATTTTGATACAAAAGTAAATTGGTCCTGGTCTCCGGCTAGAATAAGTAAAGTAATCTTAGAGTCGATGTACAAGTGGGGAGAATTAATAATTCATCATCGAAAAGGTACCAAAAAAATATATGGTTTAGCTTATAAATATTTACCTGATAAAATATATTCAATTGAAAAAGAATTTGCTTCAAAACAAGATTATTTCACTTGGCATCTATTAAGGAGAACCGGAAGTATTGGTTTAATAAGAAATTTATCAGAAACTACCTGGTTAGGTATCAAAGGTATGAAAAAGAAACACAGAAACCAGGCTATTGATAAATTAAAAAGAGCAAATAAACTAATACCTATTAATATAAAAGGTTTAAAAAGAACTTATTATATTAGAAAAGAGGAAGAAAATCTTTTAAATAAAGTAATTTCAGGTGTAGAATATGAAAATAAAGTTTCTTTTATAGCACCTCTAGATAATTTGATTTGGAATAGAAATATGATTAGTGATATATTTGACTTTGCTTATAAATGGGAAGTATATAAACCAATTGATGAAAGAAAATATGGATATTATGTACTACCAGTCTTATATGGAGATAGATTTATTGGTCGTTTTGAACCGAAATATGATAAAGAAACAAAAGTATTCACAGTTAAAAATTGGTGGTGGGAATCAGATTGTAAAGCAAACTCAGATATCAATAAAAAGATAAGAGAAGCTATCGATATATTCATGGAATATTTAAGGGCAAAAAAGCTAATAATTAAAACTGATAACATTAATTTTTAAAAAAGGAGATGGTAATATGGATAAAACTAATGTAATTTTAATTCTTATTGACAAAAGGACTGATGCGGCTTTAAAAGTACAAGAAATTTTAACAGAAAATGGCTGTATTATTAAAACTAGATTGGGAATGCATGAAACCAGTAACTGTGCAGAAGAAGGACTCATATTTTTAAATGTAAAGGGTTCTGAAGATAATATAAATGAACTAATAAAAGAATTAGATAATATTAAGAGGGTTGATGCAAAATTAGTAAAAATGTCAATATCTGATAAAAAAGGTTAAATATCCGCTATTACTGTTGACAACTAAGGCATATTGTGGTATATTAAACCTGTTGAGCAGAAAAAAACAAGTAAGA
This sequence comes from uncultured Halanaerobiales bacterium, assembly GCA_964430875.1. GTDB lineage: Bacteria > Bacillota > Halanaerobiia > Halanaerobiales > M55B127 > M55B127. Next base: position 13,082 of record CAYSHP010000005.1, on the reverse strand, counting down.
ATGCTCAATAAAGAAATTTAGGAGGAATTTATTTTAATGACTTACACAGGAACAGTAAAATGGTTTGATGAGAAAAAGGGTTATGGATTTATTGAAAGAGAAGATGGAGACGACGTATTTGTTCATTTTTCAGCTATTCAAGATGATGGTTTCAAGACTTTAAATGAAGACCAAGAAGTAGAATTTGAAATCGTTGAAGGCGACCGCGGCCTACAGGCTGAGAATGTTGTTAAATTATAATATATTATTATAAGATATAGCAACTAATCCCCGGCTTCAAAGTAAGTCGGGTTTTTTAATTAAAAGATTATGGATAGAAAAAACCTGTTTGGTTTATAGCCAAACAGGTTTTTTTATTTCTATATAAAAATATCTATATTTTTAAATTTAGATTATCTTTCTACAATTGTAGTTACACCCATACCACCGCCTACACAAAGTGAGGCAAGTCCTTTATTTAAATCCCTTTTTTCCATTTCATATAAAAGAGTTACTAAGATTCTTGCTCCACTGGCTCCAATAGGATGACCAAGTGCGATTGCACCTCCATTTACATTCACAATATTAGGTTCAAAAGGTAATTCTTCTAATACAGCTAATGATTGGGCAGCAAAAGCTTCATTTAATTCAACTAATTCAATATCTTCAAAGTTCCAATCACATTTTTTAAGTGCTTTTTTAACAGAAGGTACAGGTCCAATTCCCATAATTTTTGGATCTACAGCAGCTGTAGAATAGGAAACAATTCTTGCTAAAGGTTTAACCCCTAATTCTTCTGCTTTTTCCTTGCTCATTACTAATAAAGCTGCAGCTCCATCATTAATACCAGAAGCATTACCAGCAGTTACTGAACCATCTTTTTTAAAGGCAGGTCTTAATTTGGATAAAGATTCTTTAGTTACACCTCTGCGCGGGTATTCATCTTTATTAAATACTTTTGGATCTCCTTTACGCTGAGGAATTTCAACTGGAACAATTTCATCCTGGAAACGATCATTATCAATAGCTTCAATTGCCTTTTGTTGACTTTTAGCTGCAAACTCATCTTGACTTTCTCTGCTTAAATCATATTTATCTGCTAAATTTTCAGCAGTAACTCCCATATGATATTCATTAATAGCACAAGTTAAGCCATCTTTAATCATAGAATCTACAACTTTTCCATCTCCCATCTTATAACCATAACGAGCTTTATCTAAAAGATAGGGTGCTCTACTCATACTTTCCATCCCACCAGCTACTACAACATCTGCATCTCCTAATAGTATTTCTTGAACCGCTAGATTAACAGATTTTAGACCAGATCCACATAAAATATTTACTGACATGGCAGGAACATCAACATCTAAACCGGCTTTTAGGGAAGCTTGGCGGGCTGGATTTTGACCTTGGCCTGCCTGTAAAATTATACCCATTTTTACATCATCAACGACTTTAGGATCTACTTTAGATCTATCTAAAACAGATTTTATTACCTTAGCACCCAAATCAACAACAGGAACATCTTTTAACCCCTTACCAAAAGAACCAATAGCAGTACGTGTTGCACTAGCTATAACAACTTCTTTCAAAAGAATCCCTCCTATTTTTATATGTAATCATTTCTAATATATATTGTAATAAACATTTGTTACCCACAAGTTACAATATAGTTGCAAAGCAAAATTATATAAATATCATCTATAAAATGATTACTCAATAAATATAATATAGGAAAATAATGAGAAAGTAAATAAAAAAACCGGCTCATCATTCAATTGAATGACAAGCCGGTTTATAATTACAGATATAATAATTTAATTTATTCTAAAGTTAAATCGCCAGTTACTTCTGCACCACCTTGAATTGTGAAGGTAGCTAGAGCTTCTTCGTTTGCAAAGTAAACATTTCCGTCAACAGTAAATCCTTGTCTTAAACTAAAGTTATTGGCTTCCACGTATACGTCACCAACAAAGGTACCAACTTGGAATCTTGTTTTAGGGCTTTTAACTGTAATACTAGGAGCTTCAAGGGTATATCTATCTGTTACGTTATGGTCGCTATCTGAAGCATATAGAGCTAATTTGCGGTCTACTTCACCGCGGTTTTTGTGTTCGCCTGCCATTACCAATTCTTTGTCAGTCTTATAATCTTCATTGAAGATTATAATCCAGGTACCATCTGCACTCATTGCTTCCATTAACTGCTCATCGTTTTGTGGTTGTGAAGCAGCTGAGGTTCCATCCTGAGCACTAACTACCGCAGGTACTAATATTAGAACTGAAACCATTAATAAAATTGCAAAACTTTTTACTTTCATTGTAATTCCTCCTATTATGATAATAATACTCAACTTTCTTTAATGATAACGTATTGTGAAAAAAATGTCAAGAAAAAAAGTTAAGAAGATATAAAAAGTTAAATTTAGTGATTATCTATAAATTTATAAGGAATATCTTGGTATAATTAGAGGAATTTTGTTTGATTTCTTGAAGTTATTTTCTACAGGAATAAAAATAAGGAGAGGTGTAAAAGTGTTTGGAAATATTGTAGTTAGGACAAAATTTCTTCCACCTTATTATAAAAGCAAAATATTTTCCCGGCAACATTTAAAAGATTTGTTTGATAGAACTTCTAAATATCCTGTGACCATGGTTAAAGCAGGTCCAGGGTATGGTAAGAGTGCTTATCTTACTTTTGGTTTTAGAAATAAAGAAAATGTCTTTTGGTATAATGTAAGCAAAGGTGATGGAGATGTATTAACCTTTTTAATTAATCTAATATATACCTTTAATACAAGGCAATCTGAAATAGGTGAAAAAACTTTAAATTTCATTAAAGAAAAAGGTGAGACAAATCAGGAATGGACGCCTGTTTTGAATTCTTTAATTAATGAATTATGGGATAAATATCGTTATGATGAAGTGTATCTAATAATTGATGATTATCATTTGTTAAATAATCATCCGAAAGTCAATAAATTAATGGGACATTTTATTGACCATAGACCACCTAATATGCATTTTATCTTTTCAACTCGCAAAACACCAGATTTAACATCCTTAAGCATGTGGAGAGTTAAAGATCAAATTCTAGAAATAGATGAAGATGATTTGAAGTTAACTAAAGATGAAATAAAAAGATATTATACAGAACATTATGATTATGAGATTAACGGAAAACAACTTGATACTATCTATAATCTGACAGAAGGTTGGATTATTGGAGTTGAAATGATTAGACAGGGTTTTAAAGAAGGTAGCAAATTAAAATTAGTTAAAGAGAAGTCCATGGATTCACTAGAGCACTTATTTAATTATTTAGCTAAGGAAATTTTATCTAAACAAAATGAAGAGGTAAGGAACTTTCTTATTAAAACCTCAATTTTAAGAATATTAACTCCAGAAGTTTGTAATTTTATTAGAGAAAAAAACAATAGTGATCAGATATTAAAGTATTTAGTTAAAAATGATCTTTTCATCATTCAATTAGATGATAATAAATACAGATATCATCATTTATTTCATGATTTTTTACAAAAAAGAGTTAAAGAAGAATTAAATAATATTTCATTATTACAAAAAGATATTGCAGAATACTATCAAAAAAACGGACAATTTGAAGAAGCAGTATATCACAATATTAAAAGTGGTGATTACTTTACAGCAGCAAAAATATTGAGAGAAAAGGCTAATAAATTGATGAATGCAGGCCGGTTTACTGTTTTTGAGAGTTGGTTTGCAAAATTACCGGAAAGAATATTAGAAAACTTCCCTTTACTTTACTTATATAAAGGTGATATAGACAGGTTTACCTGTAATTATAATGATGCTTTAGATTGGTATCGTAAAGGCAGAAAATATTTAAAAGAAAATGATAATGATAAAGGTATTAGTATGGCTTATCAAAAAATGGCCATGATTTATCTTGATACCGTGCAACCATCAGAAGCTGATAAATATTTAAAGAAAGCTTTAGAATTAAGAGAAAAAGAGAGTTACTGGGATGAATCAGTACTTTTACGATTGGTGGCTGAAAACTATTTAAATAGAGGTAATGTAGATAAGGCAAAAGAGATGCAGGAAAAACTAAATAAATTAGATGAGGAAAATGCAAGTAATATTTTAGATTCCCGGGTAAAAATTAGAACGGGTAGATTAAAAGAAGCAGAAGACCTCTTAAAAACAGAACTAAAAAAAGAAGATGTAGAAGATGATAAAAAGGTGGGCCGCGCCCATCGAGAAACAGTTTTATTACTTTCATTAATTGCTTCTTTTGAAGGTAAAAATAAAAAAGCATTAGAATATGCAAAAACAGGTCTAAAAAAATCAGACAATCTAGATTCATTATTTACTAAAGCAGTAGCAAATATGAGGTTAGGCCATGCTTTACAGATAAACGGGGAAGATAAACAAGAAGAAGCTATAAATGCATATGAAAAAAGCTTAGAGATAGTAGATAGATTGGAAGTAAGAAGAGGAAGAGCGGAAGCCTTATGGGGTCTTACCTTAGTTTATGGTAATTTAGGTTATGAAGAACAGATGAAACAATATGGAAAAGAAGGTTTAAAAATTTGTGAAGAAGCTGGTGATGAATGGTTAGGTAGTTTAATACAGCTCTCTTTAGGTATCGGTTATATCTTTTTAGATGATTACAAATCGGCAACAGAATGGTTAACTAAATCTGTTAAGTCTTTTGACTATTGTAATGATATTTTTGGTAAAACTATTGGACAAATCTGGCTTACATTAATAGATTGTCAATTAGAACGGAAAGTCGATTTTAAACACAGACTAGAAGAAATTGTACCTGTCATAAAAGAAAATAATTTACAGTTTATATTTGAAAATATCAATTTATTAGGACCTCGAGATAAAGCAACTTTATTACCCATATTAACAAAGGGATATAATATGGATATTAAAAAAGAGTTCTGTAAACTTATCTTAGAAGATTTAGATATTAAACCAGGCATAAAACATCCGGGTTATACTTTAAAAGTTAAAACATTAGGTCAATTTAAAGTAAAAAGAGGTAGAAAAGTAGTTAAGGATAGTGACTGGAAACGTAAAAAAGCAAGGACTTTATTCCAGATATTTTTAACTTATCAAAATGAATTGATACCTAAAGAAAGATTGGCAGAAATGATATCTCCTAAAAAAGATCAGAAATCTGCAATTAGGGACTTTAAAGTAGCCTTAAATGCTTTAAATAATGTATTAGAGCCTAATAGAGAAGCGCGAGCTACACCTTATTTTATCAATAAGAAAGGTTCTCGCTATGGGCTAAACCCAACTGCAACTTATAAAGTGGACATAAATCAATTTGAAGAACTTATAAAAAAAGGCACAAAACAAGCTGAACAAGAAAAAGAAAAGCTCGCTATTAAAAGTTTATCCCAAGCGGTACAGTTATATAAGGGGGTTTATCTCCCGAACTGTCTCTATCAGGATTGGACCAGAGAGGTACGGGAAAAGTATAAACAGCTATTTATACAGGGGGTTGAATTACTGGCTGAACTTTACTTTGAGTTAGAAAAATATCAAAAAACTGTTGAGATGGCCGAAAAGCTGATTGCTGAAGAATCTTCAATCGAGGAAGCCTATCAATTGATGATGAAAGCTTATGATGAAATGGGACAGAGATCACAGGCATTGAGAACCTATCAGCGCTGTGCTGATAATTTAGAACAAGAGTTAGGTGTTATTCCTACTCAAAAAACAATTGAGTTATATAAAGATATCAAGACAAGTTAAATAAGTTCAAAGAATAACCCACATCCGGGCTTTTAGCCTGGATTTTTTTATTTATAATCACTTTGTAACTTATTGCAACTGTTTTGTAACTATATTTTATTATAATTAAGACAGTGATGATACGAATAACTCAAAAATGTAATAACCTTGTAACTGCAATGCAACATTGTAGTAACTATTTATATTTATAATATTAACAACAAATAATAAATGGGGGTGAAGTAGTGAAAGATAACGTAGGTATTCTGTCAACTGGAGTTTATATTCCAGATAACTATATGGATAGTAGTGAGATAGCTGAAAAAACTGATATACCTGAAGATGTTATCAGAGAAAAGTTTGGCATAACAAAAAAGCCTATTCCGGGTAAAGAAGACCATACCTGTGAAATGGGTATTAAAGCTTCCAACACGGCAATTCAAAAAGCGGGAATTGATCCAGAAGATATTGATTTAGTTATATGGGCAGGTGCAGAACATAAAGAGTATCCAATGTGGACAGCTTCAATTAAACTACAACATGAAATAGGAGCATATAATGCATGGGCGTTTGATATTGCTTTACGTTGTGGAACAATGATCATGGCGATGAAAGTTGCTAAAGATATGATGCTTAATAATGAAAACATGGATACAGTATTAATTGGTTCAGGTTATCGGAATGGTGATTTAATTGATTTTGATAATCCTAAAGTTTCTTTCATGTATAATTTAGGAGCTGGGGGTACAGCCGTTATATTAAAAAAAGGTTTAGGAAAAAATTCTATTTTGGAGGCTACCGCTAGGACAGATGGTTCTTTATCTGAATCTGTAGTTGTTCCTGCGGGAGGAACTAAAAAAGAATTGACCGCAGAAGGATTGGAAAATAATGAACATCATCTCGATGTATTGGAACCTGAATTTATGAAAGAAAGACTAAACGAAGTTTCTATAGATAATTTTGTCGGGGTAGTAAAAGATTCTGTTAAAAGAAGCGGTTATGAAATGGATGATGTAGACTATATTGCAATTCTTCATATGAAATATTCAGCCCATAAGTTTATGCTTGATCAGTTAGGTTTGACTGAAGAGCAGAGTATTTATTTGGATGAATATGGACATATTGGACAAAATGATCAAATTATCTCTTTAGAATTAGCCCTTGATCAAGGTAAAGTTAAACCAGGCGATATAGTGGTCTTTGTTAGTGCTGGAATTGGTTATGCCTGGAATGCCCTTACAATTGAATGGGGATAAATTTTTAAAAGTAAAAAAAATTGGAGGTTTTTATATGAGATTAAAAGATAAAGTTGCCATTATCACTGGTGCTGGAAGTGGTATTGGTAAAGCTGGAGCTTTTAAGTTTGCTGATGAAGGAGCAAAAGTAGTTATTGCTGATTTTGATGCAGAAGCAGGTAAAGAAGTTGCAAATAAAATTAATGAAAATGGTGGAGAAGCATCTTTTATTAATGTAGATGTATCTGATTGGGAACAAGTTCAAGATATGGTTGATAAAACTGTAGAAAAATATGATACTATTGATATTCTCATCAATAATGCAGGAGTAACTGCAGATTCATTTTTAACTAAAATGAGTCATGATCAATGGAATAAAGTAGTAGATATTAATTTAAAAGGTGTATTTAACTGTACAAAAGCAGTTGCACCATTAATGATGGAAAAAGGGGAAGGTAAAATTATTAATACTTCTTCTGTTGTAGGTGAACAGGGAAATATTGGCCAAACAAATTATTCTGCAACTAAAGCAGGTGTAATTGGTATGACAAAAACCTGGGCAAAAGAATTAGGTGGCAAAGGTGTAAACGTAAACGCTGTTGCTCCTGGTTATATTATGACTGAGATGGTTGCTAAAATACCAGAAAAGGTATTAGACAAACTTAGAGCTAAAGTACCATTTGGAAAATTAGGAGATCCTGAAGATGTTGCCAATGCTTATTTATATTTGGCGGCCGAATCTGGAGATTACTGTAATGGTACTATTTTAGATGTCAATGGTGGAATCAGCTTATAAGTTTTGTTCTAAAAAGGAGGAAGATTAATGGATTTCCAAGAACTATATAACGATAAATTAATTACAATACCAGAAGCAGTTTCAAAAGTAGAATCCAATATGAAAGTTGCCACAGCCATGGCGGGTTCGGAACCACAAGGTCTTTTATCTGAACTTGGAAAACACAAAGATGAACTAGATAATGTTAATGTTGTTTCCTGTTTAATGATGGGAGATTATGATTTTTTAAAACCGGAAATGAAGGGGCATTTTTTAAATGAGACCTGGTTTTATGGTCCTGGTGACCGAGCCAATCACAAACACGGAAATGTAACTTATATTCCCAATAATTTACATGAAGCTGGTACTATGAAAATAGAAAATGACAATATTAATATTTTTTGGGGAACTGCCACTTCAATGGATAAAAATGGTTTCTTTTCACTTTCACTTGGATTAACTTATGAAAAGCAAATGGTAGAAAATATAGATATGGTAGTATTAGAAATTAATGAAAATTTACCCTGGACCTTAGGTGATACTCAAGTACATGTTTCTGATGTAGATTTTGTTGTTGAAAATAATGCTCCACTGATTGAATTACCATATATTGAACCTGGTGAAGTAGAAGAACAGATTGGACAAAATGTAGCAGACCTTATTGAAGATGGCTCAACTATCCAATTAGGTATTGGCGGTATTCCGAATGCGATTACCGAACATTTAACTGATAAAAAAGATTTAGGTGTTCATACTGAAATGTTTACAGATGGAATGGTTGATCTTTTCAATAAAGGTGTAATCACTAACAAAATGAAAACCTTATGGAAAGGTAAAATGGTCGGTACTTTTGCATTAGGAACCCAAAAGCTATATGACTTTATTGATAAAAATCTTGCAGTTGAATTTCAACAGGGCAAAGTAACGAATGATCCTTATGTTTTAGGTCAAAATCACAAAATGGTTAGTGTAAATACTGCTTTGCAAGTGGATGTAACTGGACAGGTATGTTCTGAAGCCATTGGTAATAAGCATTATAGTGGTACCGGTGGTCAAGTAGATACTCATCGAGGAGCCCAAAGATCAGAAGGTGGCAAAGGTATAATAGCCTTAAGATCTACTGCCAAAGGTGGTGAAGTATCTACAATTTTAGCTCAACTTCCACAAGGATCTAAAATTACTTTAGGAAGAAATGATATCGACTATGTAGTTACTGAATATGGTGTTGCTCATCTTAAAGGCAAAAGTATAAGGGATCGAGTTGATGCTATGATTAGTATAGCACATCCAGATTTTAGAGATGAAATTAGAGAAAGAGCTAATGAATTAAAGATCTGGTAGATAAAATTAGATTGAAAGGATGTGATAGTGGAAAATATTATGATTACATTTTAGTAGATTAATTTAAAGAGTTCGATTATTATAATAAGGATTTAAGGGGGATTATAAATTGAAGAGAAATAGTTTATTAATTATTTCGTTAGTATTTGTTTTAGCTTTTGCTTTTAGTCTTAGTACTATGGCACAAGAAGATCCAATTAAAATTGGTGCAGTAAATCCATTAGGTGATATTACTGGTAGACAGTCCACAAATGCTATGGAACTAGCTGTTAAAGAAATTAATGATAATGGTGGACTTTTAGGCAGACCAGTAGAATTGGTAGTTGTTGATAGTGAATTCAAACCTGAAAAAGGTGCAGCAGCTATTGATAAATTAGCTACTGTTGATGAAGTAGATTTCTTTGTTGGCGGTATGTCAAGTGGTGTTCACCAGGCTCAAATTCCTAGTCTTAAAAAGTATAAGAAAATAACTGTTTGGGCAGGTGCTGCTTCTCATAAAGCTGAAGAAGCTGTAGGTGCAGATGCTGACTGGTATTTCCACTTACATCCCTGGGATTACCAACAGGGAGCAAGCTATGGAAGAGGTTGGACCGCTATAGCTGAAAAATATGAAGATATTGAAGTAGGCAAAGTTTTCTTAGCCTATGAAGAAGGTGCTTTTGGTACTGATTCATATAATGCTTACCAATCAATGTTTGAAAGTGCTCAAGAAGGTGAAGGTCCATTTTCAGATATCATGGAAGAATTTGAAGGTGCTTCCTTTAAGAGTGCTGCTTTAGGTGGCGGAGAATATCGCGCTATGTTACGTCAAGCAAAAGAATATAATCCAGATCTATTTATTTGGGCTGGATATGGTGCAGATGCGGTTCCAATTCTAGCACAATCAAGAGAAGTTGGATTTGAACCATCATTATATGTAGGAGCTCCTCCAGGATGGCCTGCAGACTTTGAAGCTAATCCACTTTCTGATAAAGTTATTCTTTATGGAATGTGGGCACCAGCTTTAAGGCAAGTAAGTGATCCAGCAGCTCATTTCTGGGAAGAGTATATTAAAATGCATGGTGAAAGACCTGCAACTTATTTTGCTCCATTAGGATATACTAATATTATGTATCTAGCTAAAGCAATTCGTGAAGCTGGAACATTAGAAAAAGAAGCGTTAATTACTTCTTTGGAAAATACAACTTATGATTCACCATTAGGTACTACTTTAGAAATTTCACCAAGTAATATTATTAAACACCAAGGATTTACAGCTCAAAAGATATTACAGTATCAGGATGGTAAACAGCATGTAATTTGGCCATTTGATGTTTCAACTGCTGAAGTTGAATATCCCTTTTCCTGGTAATTAGTCAATCAGTCAGCCGGGCTGTGATTGGCCCGGCTGTTATTTATTAATAAAAAATTTCATGAAGGATGGAGGGGAAAAATGTCACTTTCTCTTAAGAAAACATATTCGATATTATTATTTTTAGCAATATTTATGATAATTGTCGGTATTTGGAATCCCCATGCATTGATGGATGGACTTCAGAGAGGTAGTTTATATGCTTTAATAGCCTTACCTCTGGCTTTAGTGTTAGGTATATTAGGTGTTTTAAACTTAGCTCATGGGGAGTTTTTAACTGTAGGTTTTTATTTTATTTATATGCTTAATTCCAGATTTGGAATGGATCCATTGGCTGCAATTATTCCCACCGTAATATTTTTAGTAATTTTAGGCGGGATTATATATTTATTAACCGTTAGACAGGTTGTTAATGAAGGTCATTTAAGTCAACTTTTGATTACATTTGGAGTTTCATTGGTCTTATTGGAGATCATTAATATTATTTGGACCTCAAGAGCTAGAAATGTCTATACTAATTATGCCTATGCATCTACTGAGATTGCTGGGTTTAGATTTGGTACTTATGAATTATTATATGTATTAGCAGCAATAGCTGTATTAATAGGTTTACAATTATTTTTGAAAAAAACTCGTTTAGGCCAGGCTACTTTTGCAGTCGGCCAAAACCCTAAAGGAGCTAAAATAGTTGGTATAAATGTAGAGTATGTATATCTATTTGTCTTTGCTGTAGCTGTTGGAATTTTAGGTATTGTAGCAGGAACAATGTTACCTAGAACCTCTATATTCCCAGCTGTGGGTTCACCTTTTACCTTGAAATCATTTGCATTAGCTGCCATGGCAGGTTTAGGTAACTTAAATGGAATATTATTTGCAGGTATTTTGCTTGGTATTGGTGAATCGGCTATTAATTATATCCCAAACTATGGTGGTTGGTCAGATATAGTATTCTTTGGAGTATTAATAATAGTAATTATTGCAAGATCGTATAGGGGGGCTAAATAATGAAAAAGAATCTATTTATTTTGATTTTATTAATTATTGCAGCAACATTACCCTTATATGTAGGCGCATATATCATGAGTGTATTCACCACAATTCTTATATTTATGGCACTCAGTCTTAGTTGGGATATGATGTTGAGAACCGGACAGCTTTCTTTTGGTACAGCTGGATTTTTTGGCTTAGGTGGTTATGCCTCAGCTCTAATTGTTGCTCATTTGGGGCTTAATCCTTTATTAAGTTTATTAGTGGGAGCAATTTTTGCAGGACTCATTGCATTTGGCTTAGGTTTTATTGTCTTAAGATTGAGACAGATTTATTTCGCAATTACTACTTTAGCATTAACGCATGTTTTTTCAGTAATAATTAGAAATATGGACGATTTGACCGGTGGTGCTAGTGGAACACAGTTAAGTACTGCAATCTTTGGCGGTAATCCTACTAAGATATATTATATGATTTTAGTAATAGCTTTATTAGTAATAGCTATTTCAGAAGTATTTAAAAGAAGCAGAATTCATTATGCAATCAATGCAATCAGGAATGATGAGACAACTGCAAAATCAAGTGGAATAGATGTTTTTAAATATCTCCTATTTGTTTTTGTAGTAACTTCTGCTATACAGGGATTAGTGGGAGCTGCTTATGTCCAACAATATGCCTTTGTTAATCCCGAAAGTACCTTTTCTCTTAACTTTTTACTCTTACCCTTAGCGATGGCCTTAGTTGGAGGAATATATACTACTAATGGTCCGATTATAGGGGCCTTGATATTAGGATTAATATCAGAATATCTAAAACTAATAATGCCTTATGGGCACTTAATAGTATATGGAATTATCATCGTTATAGTAGTTTTATTTTTACCTCAAGGTGTTTACAAACCTATTAGAAATAAATTTTTAAAGAGAAGTATTGTTGGGGGGGATGACAATGCCCACACTTAAAGCTAATAATATTGTAAAAAGATTCGGTGGACTAGTTGCTGTAGATAACTTAAGTTTTGAAGTTGATAAAGGTGAGATTCTTGGTATTATTGGACCAAATGGAGCCGGTAAAACTACAGTAATAAATTTAATTGCCGGTACTCTTGATGTAAATAAAGGTTCAATAATATTTAACGATGAAGATGTAACAAACAATCCTGCCCATATAAGAAACAGGAAGGGTATTGCAAGGACCTTCCAAATTGTGCGACCTCTAGAGAACTTTTCTGCTATTGAAAATATTATGGTAGGTTCTTTATTCGGTGAAGGAGAAAAATTAGCTGATGCCAGAAAATCAGCTATGGAGATCTGTGATTTCTTAAAATTAGATAACGTGAATAAATCTATTGATGAACTCACTGTTTTAGAATTAAAAAAGGTGGAGTTAGGCAGAGCTTTAGCTGCTGATCCTGATCTGTTATTCTTAGATGAAATTATGGCAGGTTTAACAAGTGAAGAAACCTGGGAATTAATTGATATAGTTAAAAAATTACACGAAAGAGATGTAGCCATAGTTGTTGTAGAACATATAATGAAAGTTGTAAAAGAATTGACTCATAAAGTTATTGTCTTAAATAAAGGCTCAATTATAGCAGAAGGTCCCTATGAGAAAGTTTCACAGGATAAAGAAGTTATCGCTGCTTACCTGGGGGAGGAAGAATAATATGCTTGAAATTA
>CAYSHP010000004.1:0-87486 GCA_964430875.1 uncultured Halanaerobiales bacterium | reverse complement strand
CCTAATCAAAAACAAGATTAGGATGGAGTTTTCTTGAGACATTTCAGATAAAAGTTCACACGCTTCATTTATTCGATAAGATTAATTTTTACTAATAAATGCATGGTTTTCTATATTCTCAAAATTACATTAAGTATTATTATTAATTCAATTCAAATAATATATGTTCAAACAAAAAAGTCCTACAAAATAGAAATGTAGGATTTTTTTGTTTTTAAATTAGTTGATTTGTTAATATTATTCTTAGATTTTAAATATTCATAATAAATGAAAGTTGCTTAAATCTAATAAATTAATATATAACTAAGGCATCTCTATGAGGAACAAATGGCATATAATATGTTACACGTAATTGGATTCCATTGGCAAATACCTCATCTGATAAGAGATTTAAATGAAAACTTCCACAGCCTTCCTCATCAGTAAACAAATAAGAGACTGGTTGATTGTAAATCTTGAGTGCATAATACTTTTTTGGCAATAAATTCCAAACCTGAACTTCAATAATGACTCCCACTACATCATGGTCTTTAGGTGTAAAATTAATTATAGCAAAACCACCGGCATCTTCCTCGCCATAGTCTATATTCCAAAGTATAAATGATTCTTTTATTGCTCCAGCCGATAAAGCTATATTATTAAGGAACAATAAAATGAGAAGTAAGATAAAAACAACTAGTATAGACCTTTTCAATTTTAGTCTCGACCTTTCATTTTTAAATTAAAAAGTTAGATGAAATCTTAGATGACTTAAGTTTAATTGAATACCATAAAACCTTTTCTATTTTTATTATAATATATTAAAGTCTCAAAAAGATCACAAATTTACTACTAAAATATAAAATTATATAATTATTAGAAAACATTAATAGTTTTAAAATGAATAAGGGTTTATTTATTCTAATTTTTGTCATTAATAAAAATATCCTCTATTTTAACCTCAAAATAATTAGCAAGTTTAAATGCTAGTGATAAAGAAGGCTCATATCTCCCCTTTTCTATTGAAATTATGGTTTGTCTGGTTACACCAACTTTATTGGCAAGTTCTTCTTGGGTAAGATCATGTTTTGCTCTATAAACTTTCAACTCATTTTTCATTTATTTCACCTACATTTTTCTTTCAAGATAAGCAAAAAATGAAATATAACTAACTAGAATAAAGGAAACACTGCCTAATAAGGTATGAGATACTGCCATCTTTACTTCTCCACCCTGAGCATATAATATTAAGCCAATAAAAGTTGCAATAAGGGCAAACAATACTACAGCATTCTTCATAGCCTTACCCCCTATTCTATCATCTCTTTCATCCTCTATAACTTCTTTTACATTCTTTTTAGACCAAATAATTAAAGGTACTCCAATCCCTACGACAATTAAAGGTATTATAGTACTATCTAAAATAATACCCATAATAACAGAAATTCCAACAAATATTGGAAATATTGCACCAATAGTTTGATATGTTTTCTTTTTCACTATTATCCCTCTTTCTTGAAACAAATTTATATGTAAAGTTAACTTTACACTATATATTGTAAAACAATAATTACATAATGTCAAGATAGCTTTACAAAAAAATCATAAAAAAAGAGGGAGTTTTAAACTCCCTCTTGAATGACCTAAATTTTATATTAATTAATTACCTGGTTCAAAAGCATTTTGCATAACTTCATAGAATTCAGTATTGTCTAATACATCATTAAATGCTCCAGATTCTGGACCATATGCAAAGATTGGTACTGAATTAAGTGTATGACCACCAGTTGAGGATTTAGCCCTTATTTCTGAACTTAATACACCTGCATTATATTCTTTAGCAATAACTGATCCAATTTCCCAACCTATCATATAGGTATAATACATATTACCTTCGTTATTAATTATTGAGTTATTGAATTCTTTTGCTTCCTGGTCTGTCATATCAATATTTGCGTATTCAGCAAATACATTTTTAATACTTTTTATTGTCATACCAGGTTCATTTTCTTTTTCTTTCATTTGAGCAGCCATGTATTCAGGGGAAACTTCAATATTCATTAGAGCTTCTTTGTTTATAGGTTCAGTCACAGAGAAGCCTAATGTCTCATGATCTGCTACAACAACAACCATTGTGTTACCATTTTTCTTAGCCCATTCAACAGCATATTCAACAGTTTCATCAAATTCTAGAGTTTCAGCTACAACACCATGAATATCAGCAGCATGAGCCGCGTGATCAATACGTGCTCCCTCACTCATTAAGAAGAAGCCGTCTTCATCTCTTGAAAGAACTTGAATTGCTTTTTTAGTCATTTCTTTTAAAGAAGGTTCATTGGAATTAACATTGTCACGGTCAAGTTTATAGTTCATATAGGAAGGATTAAACAAGCCTAATAGTTTATTATTTGAAGCTTTTGCATTTGCCAATTCTGTTTGGTTAGTTACATGTTCATAGCCCATCTCTTGTGCCATTTTCACTACATCTTCACCAGCAGTTTCAGCAGTAAATTCATCAGCTCCACCGCCTAAAACAACTTCTACACCATTATTTAAAATTGCTTTAGCAATTGCGCCTTCATTATCTCGGCTTTCTGCAGATACTGAAAAAGCAGCGGGAGTAGCATCAGTTACTTTGTTAGTACTGATAATACCTGTGGATTTATTTAGAGTTTCTGCATAATCAAGAATAGAATCTAATTCAGCACCAGTTGGTGACATACCGACCATTCCATTATCAGTTTTATGACCGGTTGCCATAGCAGTTCCTGCTGCAGCTGAATCAGGTACTCCCTGAGTAGAACTAGTCATCATTAGACCAACATTTGGAAGCTGCATTAATTCTAATTCAGCGTCTTTACCTTCAGTCATGTATCTAGTAAGATCAATTTGACCTTGTCCTAAACCATCACCGATTAAAACAATCATATTTTTTACTTCAGCTTGTGCCCCTGCTGTTAAAGCAAGTGTCAATGTTAAGAATAATGTTAGTACTAGTAGTCCCTTTTTGCGTTTAAACATAGTTAATTAGTTACCCCCTTAAAATAGCTAAATATTTTTAATCTTCCAATTATCAAAATTAAATAAAAATCTTATGATTCCTGTTATAATTATTGTATAAATTAATAGAGCTAGTTTTTATAAAATTTAAACAAATCTTGATAAACAAAAAAAGCATGCAAATTAAATAAATTTACATGCTTTAATCTTTTTTATTGTTTTTTTATTTTGCGAATATATGATTACCAATTGTAACTGTTACAGTGTATCGGTCAAAAGCAGCCGGATCTTCAGATGTTTTTGGATTGAAGAAGAATAATGCTCCTTGTGAGGGATCTTCCCCATCAATAGCTCTTCTAGCCGCTTTATAAGCATTTTGATTAGGAGTTTGATTAATTTTATCATTTTCAACACATTTAAATTGCTTTGGTTGATATAAAACCCCTTCTATTGTATTAGGAAATTTAGGGCTTTCCATCCTATTTACAATAACAGCTCCTACAGCTATTTGACCTTCAAAAGATTCTCCTCTAGCTTCAGCATAGATTGCCCTTGCTAAAAGGTCTACATTTATAGAATTAATTTTAATATCATAATTTTGATTATTATTATTGAAATCGGGTTGTTCAATTTCTTGTCCAACTAAATTATCATTATCAGTACTTTCAAATAATAAATAAAGAACAAATGCTATACCCAGTCCAGTAATTAAATTATCTCCATTAAGCTCAACCGCTTCTGCTTTTGGAACTAATACAGGGTTAGTAAAAACAATTGAGTTAACCATTAAAGAAATTAATATTATTAATAAAATTGAAGTAGATTTAATAATTAAACTCTTCATTTTAACTTCCTAAGAGTAAAGCTAATATAACAGCAGCACCTAAATATAGGGTTGTATTATTTCCCTGGAAGGCACTTTGTTTTTCTTCTTCTTCTGGACTGGTTAGTTCTGTAAGCTGTTCATTATTATTATTAACGTCTTGCTGTAGTTCTTGTAATCTACTTTGTAGTGTGTTTACTTTTGATTCTAAAGCAGAATTTTTATCTCTTAATTCTTGTATATCAGTATTTTGTAATTCAGTTCTTAATTCTGAAATCATTTGATCTTTTTCTGCAACTTTTTGATTTGTACTATTAAGTTCACTTTCTAAATTATCCACTCTTGTTGATAGAGTATTAACTTTTTCATTTAAGTTCTTTACAGTAACTATTTCATCAATAATTTGGCTTACTTCTTCTTGTACCTTTGATATTTTTTCATTAGCTTTGCCGATTGCTTCATCTTGGATAACATTTTTCTTTTGTACTTGGTCAAGGTTTTTAGAGAAAACATTTTGTTTGTTTGCAATGTCAACCAATTCATCTCTAAAATCTAGAGATAGTTCTCTTAAGGTATCTACATCTTCTTCGCTCATTTCTGTTTCTCCGGTTGCAGTATCTTGTAACATACGGGCAATAATCTCAGCTAATTCATATCTGCTTACCTTATTTGTACCTTTAAAAGTACCATCTTCATATAAAGAAAGATATCCTTTTTCCACTAACAATTTTACACTGTCATAAGCCCAATGACTTTCAGGTACATCTTTGATTTCCTGTCCCATTACTGAGAAAGAAAATATCATTACAAATATTAAGGTTAAAACTAAATAATTACGAAATCTTTTCATCTTAAAATTATTCCTCCTTTAAATTTTCATATTGAATATTAACATTATTATTCTGCTCATCTAAGGCTTCTATACTATCTATTGTTAAATTAAGTGGATTTTCACTTTTCTTACTAAACTGAATAGTAGCAATTACACCAGAATCAGCATTATCAGGTAAAATTTCATTCATTTCGATTCTACCATTCGATATTACAGGATCTTCCCATAGGATAATTTTGTCATTTTGAACAAACATTTCTCCTGGGAAAGTATAATTAATGCGATATGCTTCTGGATTGTAACTGAGATTAAGTTTTAAACTATTAACACTTAAGAGATTTTGACCTATGATGTTATAAGTTTGATAACTTTCTCCATATTCTACTTTTTCTAGATATACATAAGGTTCTAATTCTGGTATATCTAAATTATTTCTTTCAGTTTTGTTATAGTTATTTAAACCAGTAATGTTAATGGAATATGGCATTTCACCAGTTACATTCAACACCTTAACTGACCAATTTACATCAATACTTTCACCACTTTGTAGATAACCTAAATATTTTTTATTGACCTCTTTATCTGCGAGAGTTATACCTGGTGGTAAAGCAAGTTCAGTTTGAGCATCAAATAAAGTAGATCCACCTATATTAGTAAATTTGACATTCATGTCAAAAGGATTTGGTTTAATTTCACCTTTTTCCTTTCTTAAATTTTCTGCCAAAGTAATTTCTGTCTCGATTACAGGTGGTCCTACAAAACTGATTTCTCTTTGTACTTGATTAGAATCGGTATTATCGGCTGAAACATTGACTCTATAAGTCATATTACCTGGAATTTCCTCTCCACTTGGTCTTACCTGCCAACTTACCTGGGCAGTATTTCTAGATTCAAGGTTTCCAATTTCTTTTACTGGATTGTTGGTTGTAAATTGTTGTGGTAGATCTATTTCCACCTGTACATTTTCAGCAGTAATTTCAGATGTGTTTTCTATATAAGCTACTACTGGGAATGATTGATTATTTTCATCAAAAGTAAATTCAGCCGGTGAAGTTACACCTAATGCCAATAAACCAGGCACTACTTTAATTCCACCTAATCCATAGTTAGTGACATAAGTAATTTCTTCATTGGGTTCAATTAATTTTGGTTCCCACATTAAAGCTATTGCACTGTCAATTTCATATTCACCTTTACGAACAAATTCTTCACCTGGATTAAAATCAAAATTCCAGTCACCGTCAGCTAGACTACCCCAATCAGCAAAGTATACTTTGTCGGGGGCAGTAACCCCTGGACCTCGAAATGTACCCTGGGAAGTAACGGTAGGGTTTGTTATGCTATCAAATGCCTGCCAAAAACGCGGGAGTTCTTCTTGTAAATAAAGATTATCAGTCGTTACAGCTTTATCAGCTAATCTAAATGGTGCCCCATCATTTTGTCCAAGCATAGTATCAAGCATAATCCTTAATCCTACTTCTTTTTCCTGATTACTATTATTTATTAGTCTATATTTAATCTGGGTTGTATCATATAATCCAGTGGTACTACTTTTGACTATTGAAAGTATTTGTTCAACTTTTATTCCATCAATTAAAGTACTTGTATAAATTTGATCATTCTTAATGACTGGTCCTTCAGTAACTTCGCCATAATTCGCATCATTACCTGCTCTTCTTTTAGTAGAGCCTCCAAATACATAATTAACATTATTAATTTTTAAGGTTGTATAGGAAGTCCAAGGCTTTGGTCTACCATATACCAGAGGTTTATTATCATCTGCATCTTCCATTGGCGCTCCTCCGGTAGTTTCAATGGCAAAACGCCCTTTAGCATTATCATCCTGGTTAATAAATATTACTATATAATCATTACCCAATCTCAAGTTATTATTATTACCTACTTCAGTAAAAACATCGGACTGAGCCGATGTTAATAAAGATATAAATAAAAATGAGACAAGTAATAGTATCATTACTATTAATCTTTGTCTATTTTCCAATGATTAAACCTCCCATGTTTAGTTAGAGAAAGTTTACATTTCCTAATTCTACATTTACATTTGGATTGCCATTCTCATCAATATTAAAGGAAACTGTTACATTAATTTGGTATCTTTGTTTATAGCTTTTAAACTTCCAACCATTTTCTACAGTTAATTTAGCATTTCTATCCATACTATCTATATTACTAGAATTTGTAACCATAATATTTTCAACTTCACCATTTTGATTAACCTTAACACTTAAGCCTACTTCTCCACTTTTTGCCTCACTAACTAAATATTTAGGATAAACAGGTTTAGGTGATAAACCTATTAATTCACCTGCGGTTGGTGGAGGTGGAGGAGCTGGTTCAGGTTCAGGTTCTGGCTCAGGCTCCGGTTCAGGCTTAGCTTCTTGTGTTTCTTGTTCTTGATTTGCTTCTTCTTTTTTTTCTACTTCAATTTCAGTATCACTTTGTTCACTACTTATAACTTCCTGTTCTTGATTTGTTTGTGTTTCTTCCACCTTTTCTTCTGGCTTATTTTCTTGTGCTATTTCAACATTGGTATCAGTAGTTTGTTCTTCAGGTTGAACCTCTGGTTCAGGTTCAGGCTCCGGCTCAGGCTCTGGTTCAGGCTCTGGTTCAGGCTCGGGTTCAGGTTCAGGTTCTTCTTCAGGTTCTTCTTCAGGTTCTTCAGTTTCTTTTTGTTCAGGTTTAATTTCTTCAGGTTTTTCAACTGGTTGATTAGTTTGAGTTTTAAATTCAACGTATTGAACATAACCAAAATTATCACCGGAAGCTTCTTCACTACTAAAACCCTGTAAATATCCAAATGGGAAAAAATAAAAGACGAGAAGGTGGATGATTAAAGACAAAGTTACATACAGGAATAATTTGTTCCTGTCATTATTAAACATAATTTACACCACCTAACTATCTTTCTTTTCAGCTGCTAACGCGAGATTATATATACCAACTTGTCTTACACTGTCCATTACCGTAACAACTGAACTGTACTTTGTATCACTGTCTGCATTTATAATAACAACGAGATTTTGGTTATTTTCATATTTTTCTTTTGCCAATTCACTAATTTTAGACATAGGAAGATTATCTCCCTGATAGAAAAATTCTCCGTTTTCATCAATGTTTACAATAAAATTTTCTTGTTTTTGTTCAGTTACAGTAACTGCTTTGGGAAGTTTCATTTCCATGCCATATGGGTTTGTGCGAAAGGATGTAAACAACATAAAAAATACTAACAGGAAAAAGATAACATCTATCATGGGAATAATGTTAATATTGGTTTTCTTTTTATGTGTAGGTTTGAACATCTCTTTCACTCCTGTCTGTAATTACATCCATAATATCAATCATGCTGAGATTCATTTCATGAGATTTTTCCTCAACTTTATTGATATAATAGGAATAAAAGATAGCTGTTGGAATAGCTATAACTAAACCCATAGCAGTACTAATTAAAGCAGCTGCAATACCAGAACTAATCTGGGCAGGGTTAGCTGCACCAGCAGCAGTACCTAATATATTAAAACTGCTAATAATTCCTAAAACAGTACCTAATAATCCTAATAGAGGTGAGATCATAGCAACAACATCTAATACAGGCAAGTGTTTTTCCATTTTTTTGATTTCATCTTCACCTACTGCTTGTAAAACCTCTCTGATTCTATCAGGATCATCTTCATAATGAGAAAGTGCAGTAGATAACAACTTTGCATTTGGTCCTTTTTCTCCCTTGAGTTCATTTAAGGCTCCAATAATATCATCATTTTCAACCTTTAGTTCTATTCTTTTAAGTAATCTTAAACTATTATCTTTTCTTCTAAGGAAATATACAGCTTTTTCAATGATTACTGCAACACTAAAAATTGAACAGATGATTAATGGAATGGCCATTGGTCCCCCAAGTGATATAAAATTATAGATTTGATTATACATTAATTGACACTCCTTGTCCTATAAATATTTAATAATCTAATATTATTAATCCTAATTAAACTAATTCTATATTAAGATAATAAATCCTTCTTAATTAATTTATCATTTAATAATGAATGGTATTTTTTTAAATTTTCTAGGTAACTATAATCTAAACGCATCTTACCTAATCTTATTCCATCTTTATTTTTAGGTCCATGACAATCGGAACCTCCAGTAATTAAAAGTTCATTATTTTGAGCAAGATTTTTATAATATTGAGTTTGTTCTTTACTATGTTCAAGATAATAGACTTCTAAACCGGCAATTCCATAGTTAATTATCTGTTTTACTATCTGATTGTTTTCAATTAAACCGGGATGAGCAATTACTGGAATTCCTCCCGCCTTTTTAATTATATCTATTGCTTTAAAAGGGGTAATTTTTGTTCTATCAACATAAGCAGGTCTTCCTTTTTTAATATATTTATTAAATACTTTTTCCCAACTACTTACGTATTTTTTTTCAGTTAATAAACGGGCAATATGAGCTCTACCAATTATATTATTTTCACTGATATTTTTTATTTCAGAAAAAGAAATATCATAACCATATAGTTCTTTTAATAATCTTACCATCTTTTTTATTCTTTCTCTACGTTCTTTTCTTATTTTACTTAATAAATTTTTTAGACAGTTATTATTAATATTAATATAATAACCTAAAATATGAATATCATTTTTATTAAAAGAAGTATTAAATTCAATGCCAGGTACTACTTCTAAATTATATTTTCTTGCTGTTTTTAAAGCTGGTTTTAAACCCTTAATTGTATCATGATCGGTTATTGCAATGGCAGAATAACCTATTTTTTTAGCATTTTTAATTAGTTCTTCTGGAGTGAATGAACCATCCGAATAAGTTGTATGTAAATGTAAGTCTACAAACATTGTTTACCTCCATAATTTCATTTCCGTTTTGAAATATTATTACATAAAAAAACCTGTTTGCCAGATAAGACAAACAGGTTATTGTCCGCTTCTATCTTGGTTCAACAATTAACTTAATTGCAGTCCTTTCTTCACCATCAATTTCTATATCGGTGAAAGCGGGAATACAGATAAGATCAATACCACTGGGTGCAACATATCCTCTTGCTATTGCAACTGCTTTGACTCCTTGATTTAATGCACCAGCTCCTATTGCTTGAAGTTCTGCATTTCCTTGTTCTCTTAGTACACCAGCTAAAGCGCCAGCTACTGAATTTGGATCTGAATCTGCTGAAACTTTTAATACATCCACTTCTACAATACCCCCTCATTTAGTATTAAATTTATTGTATTTATTATATTCTCATAAAAGCACAATTTTCCTGCAAAATTATGAAAATATTTTTTAAGGACTATCCCTTACAATAAAGGAGTTAATTGAGGTTGTTTTACCTTTTTGATTAAAAGAAGCGTAAATACCTGCTAAATGTACTTGACCAGTTGCTACTTCAAGTCTTTTGGGCATTTTAGTCTTTAATCTGTATAATACTTTTTCTTTTTTCATTCCCAAGATAGAATCACAGGCTCCTGAAAAGCCAAGATCTGTGATATAACCTGTTCCTTGATTTAAAACTTGTTCATCATTAGTTTGTACATGAGTATGAGTTCCAACTACTAAGGAAACTTTTCCATCAACTAATTCAGCAAAGGCTCTTTTTTCTCCAGTGGCTTCTGCATGAAAATCAACTATTATGTAATCAGACTTATCTTTAATTTTTTCATAGACTTTATCGAAGGCTTCGACCGGTGAATTATGGTTACCCATAAAAACCTGACCAATGAGATTAATTACAGTAATTTTTTTATCATTGACTTCAAAGGTATTATATCCTCTACCTGGTACCACATCATTAAAATTTAAAGGTCTAACTAATCTCTTTTCATCATCTATAAATTCATAGATATTTTTATTACCCCAGGTGTGATTACCCATTGTCATACAGTCGATACCATAACCATAAAGTTCATCAGCTGTATCATTTGTTAAACCAAAACCACCAGCGGCATTTTCACCATTGGCTAAAATAAAATCTATATTTTTATTTTTGGTTACCTGATCTAATAGTTTGCGAACTGATCTTCGACCAGCTCTACCAACTATATCTCCAATAAATAATATGTTCATTTTAATCATACTCCATTATCATTTTAAAAAGGCCCTTTAAAAAAGGGCCTTTATTTTCTTATTTATTTAGCATATTTAATTTGTCTTGTCTCTCTAATCACAACAATTTTAATCTGTCCCGGATAATTAAGGTTTTCTTCAATTTCTTTTTTAATATCTCTCGAAAGTTTGCTGGCTGTTACATCATCAACCTGATCTGATTGAACGATAACACGAATTTCTCGGCCAGCTTGAATTGCATAAGCATTTTCAACTCCATCAAAAGATTGTCCGATTTCTTCTAATTCTTCCAATCTTTTAATATATGCTTCTAAGGTTTCTTTTCTTGCACCAGGTCTAGCAGCTGATATCGCATCTGCGGCTGCAACTAAGACTGATTCTACAGATTGGAAATCAACATCACCATGATGTGCTTCAATAGTATGAATAACATCTTCAGATTCACCAAATTTGCGGGCTAAATTAACCCCGATATCAATATGAGGACCTTCTACTTCATGATCAATTGCTTTTCCTATATCGTGAAGTAAGCCGCCTCTTTTAGCTAAAGTAGAATCGGCTCCAAGTTCATCAGCCATTACTCCTGCTAAGAAGGAAACTTCTAAGGAGTGTTGTAAAACGTTTTGGCCGTAACTTGTTCTGTATTTTAAACGTCCCAGGTACTTAACTAATTGAGAGTCAAGTCCGTGTACTCCAGAATCAAAGGTTGCTTGTTCACCAACTTCTTTGATTTGATTGTCTAATTCATCTTTGGCTTTTTCCACCATCTCTTCAATACGAGCAGGGTGAATTCTGCCGTCAACAATTAACTTTTCTAAAGCAATACGGGCAATCTCTCTTTTAATTGGATCATAACCAGAAATTACTACAGCTTCTGGAGTATCATCAATAATTAGATCAATGCCTGTGAGACTTTCTAGAGCCCTGATATTTCTACCTTCTCTACCGATAATTCTACCTTTCATTTCATCATTAGGAAGGTCTACAACTGTAACTGTTGTTTCGGAAACATAATCTCCAGCACATCTTTGAATTGCTAGAGAAATAATTTCGCGGGCTTTCTTATTAGCCTCTTCTTTGGCTTCTCGTTCTTTTTCTTTGATCATTTTAGCATATTCATGGTCAAGTTCATCTTCCATTTTAGATAATAGATATTCTTTTGCTTCACTGTGAGATAAATTAGATATTTTTTCAAGTTTCTCGATTTCTTGTTGTTTGATTTCTTCAATTTCTTGTTTGTCTTCTTCTAATTCTTTTTGTTGTTTTTTAAGTTTTTGTTCTTTTTTATCAAGTGTTTCACTTTTTTTATCAAGTGTTTCTTCTCTATGCATTAAACGGTCTTCGAGTCGCTGAAGTTCGTTTCTTCTTTTCTGGCTTTCACGATTAGCTTCTTCTCTAATTTTTTGGGCTTTCTCTTTAGCTTCAAGAGTAATTTCCCTAATTTTAGACTCTGCTTCTCGTTCAGCCTCTTCAAGAATTTTGCGTGACTCTTCTTCAGCGGACTGAATCCGGGCTTCAGCAATAAACTTTCTTATAAAGTACCCAATAATTAATCCCGGGACAAGGGATATGGCTACTATTAATAAGGTATTATAAATTATTTTCACCTCCTAGTTTAATTTAAAACATATTAAATTATCAATTACATCATACTTATTTTATCTTTTTTTTACCCATGTGTCAAGAAAGTAAAAACCTGTATACGTTAATATACAGGTTTTAATAATCATTAATATATTAAGTTTTAGGCCTCTTTTTCTTTATCATTTTCTTCTTCTTCGACTTCTTCATCTTCAATTAATCCTACTTTAACTTTTATTTTGTGTTCTATTTCTTCCATTATGTCTTCATTTTCTGATAGGAATTGTTTTGAATTTTCTCTACCTTGGCCTAATCTTACATCACCGTAAGAATACCAGGAACCAGCTCTATCTATAATTCCGGTATCTTCACCCATATCTAATACACAGCCAGTTCTGGAAATACCAGTTCCATACATGATATCAAATTCAGCTTTTCTAAAGGGAGCTGCCACTTTATTTTTTACAACTTTTGCCCTGGCATGGGAACCGATAATTTCATCACCATCTTTAATAGTTTGTGATCTTCTCAGTTCAATTCGGACTGAAGAGTAAAATTTAAGTGCACGCCCACCCGGAGTAGTTTCGGGATTACCAAACATTACTCCAATTTTTTCACGAATTTGGTTGATAAATATGCAAGCTGCGTCAGATTTTGATATAGCACCTGAAAGCTTTCTCATGGCCTGAGACATTAATCTAGCTTGTAATCCAACATGGGAATCTCCCATTTCACCTTCTAGTTCAGCTTTAGGAACTAATGCTGCAACTGAGTCTATAATGACTAAGTCAATTGCATTACTTCTTACTAAAGCTTCTGCAATTTCTAAAGCTTCTTCACCATTATTAGGTTGGGATATTAATAAATCGTCTATATTTACGCCTAGATTTTCAGCATATCTGGGATCTAGTGCGTGTTCTGCATCGATAAAAGCTGCAATACCACCTTGTTTTTGGGCTTCAGCAATGATATGTAATCCTAAAGTAGTTTTACCTGAGGATTCATTCCCGTAAAGTTCAATTATTCTTCCTTTGGGAATACCTCCTACACCTAAAGCTATATCTAAAGGAAGTGCTCCGGTCGGAATTGACTCAATATCAAGTGATGTTCTATCTCCTAGTCTCATTATTGATCCCTGTCCAAATTGTTTTTCAATTCTTTTTACTGCATTATCTAGTGCTTTTTCTTTCTCATTATTTTTGGCCAAAAATATCACCTCAATCTTTATTTTATATTTATATTATAGAACAAATGTTTCCTTTTTTCAAGTATTACTTGAGATTTATGGAAAATAATTCCTTATATATGGGTCCACTTTTATAAAGTTGACTTTCAATTAAAGCAATTTTGTTAACTTTTTGTAAGATACGAATGTCATTTTCTTTTATGAAATCTTTAAAATCATATTTTAGTTGTCTCATATCTGTTTTCTTTCTTGTCCTGGCAAAGGTTAAATGGGGAGTATAATCTCTATCCTCTTTTTCAAAACCCCTTTCATATAGCTTTTTTTCAAGTTCATTTTGTAGATTAATAAGTGGTTTTTTGCTATCATTTAGTCCAAAATATAGAACTTTTGGATAATCTGTCGATGGAAAAGCTCCAAAATGATTGTAATAAATATTAAATTTGTCATAATGCGAACAAGTGTTCTTAATAGAATTTTTAATTGCATCAACTTTACTTTCTTCTGTATCCCCTAAAAATTTCAGGGTCAAATGGAGATTTTCTCCACTGACCCATTTTAAATCAAAATCAAGAGCTGTTTGGGCTTTTTCAATTTGTTCTTCTAAAAGTTCTTGAGTTCTATCTTCAATGGGAATGGCAATAAAAAGTCTCATATTAATTACTTTCCCCCGATAATTTATCTAATAATTCTTGTGCACGTTCGTGTTCACCACTTAAATGGATAGTTTTTCTTAATTCTGAAATTGCTGCTTCTTTCATATCTGACTGGATATATGCTAATGCTAGATGAAAGTGTCCATCTGGATATTCAGGATTTTGTTCTATAGCAGTTGAATAATTAGCTATTGCTTGATAGTTATTTCCTTGTTTTAAATTAATATCCCCTAAAGAAATATATGCATCTGCATAGTTAGGATTGTATTTAGTTGCTTCGTTTAAATAATATTTGGCATTTTGAAAATCTTCTTGTTTATGATAGGTCTTACCTAGATAAAAGTGGGCTTTGTAATAATTTTGTTTAAGTTCTATAACTTTTGTTAAATATTGCTTAGCTTGTTCGTAATTTTCAGTATAATAATATGCTTTACCTAATTGGAAGTTTATAACAAGAGAATCTGAATTTAATTCTACACCTTTTTGTAGTGCCTCAGAAGCTTCAGCATATTTTTCTTGTCTGATTAGTACATCACCTAGTTCACCATAGGCCTGTACATTTTTATTATCCATTTCAATTACTTGATTATAAAAATCAGCTGCTTTATCATAATTACCTAATTCTTTGTGAAGGTTAGCAATATTAAGTAGATCATTGACTGTTCCATTATCTACAATTGCCATTTCTAATTGTTGAACTGCCCTTTCTTTATTATTCACACCCATATAGGCCATAGCATAATCTCTGTGGAATTGAGGAGAATTTACTCCTAATGCACGAGCTTTTTTAAATTCTTCTAAGGCAGTTTGATAATATGCATTATCAAAGTTGTTATAAAAGTTCATATATATTCTGGCTAGTTCATAATGAATCATACCAAAATCATATCCCATTTCTTTTAGTTCATCTAACTGTTCTTTACCTTTTGTAATATTACCTAAAGCTAAATTAATTAAAGTTCTATAGTATAGTGTATCTATTTTAGCAGCTGTGGTTAGTTCTTTTAAATTTATTTGATTATTCAATTCTAAGGCTTCTTCGTAATTATTAAGGTGATAATTTTTTATACTTCTACTCAATAAATCTAATTGTTCTCCTTGGGCATTTATTCCACTACTTGCAAATATGATAAAAGTTAAAAGTAACATTACAATAAAAATTTTATTTTTTTTCATGATAACCCTCCCTGTATAATAGATTCTTTAAATTCTGTAAGGCAAATTCACTACTTAGATATTTAATCTGTTTTCTTCTTCCCTTAAGATTGTACTTGTTGACAGTTGTATGGTCTTTTCCACTTACTCCAATATAGACAAGACCGACTGGTTTTTCTTTTGTACCCCCAGATGGACCTGCTATGCCTGTAATTCCAATTCCATAATCAGAATTAGTAATTTTTTTGATATTATCAGCCATTCTTTCAGCCGTTTCATAACTGACTGCTCCTTTTATCTCTATTATTTCAGGCTCAATATCTAGTAAATCAATTTTTAACTGATTACTATAAGCTATTATACCACCCTTATAATAAATAGAACTACCGGATAAATTTGTGATTCTATTGCCAAGTAGACCACCAGTACATGATTCTGCTGTACTTAAAGTAAGTTTATTATTTTTCATAATATTATAGACGGTTTCTACTAAGTATAAATCCTGAAAGATATTTTGACTTAATTCTTCTTTTATTTTTCGAGTAGTTTCTTTTACTAATTTTTCGTACTTGCTTTTTATTTTAACTAAAATATGGGTCCTTTTGACTACAAAACTTAGGTATACATCTTTTGGAATTTTAACAGAACTATATATTTTATCTTCTAATTGAGCTTCACCAATTCCTTTAAAATTTAACTCTTTTTTGTATTCATTTTTATCTTCTAATTTTAGGTACGGAAACACCTGATTATTCAACATTGGTTTCATTTCATCCGGTACTCCTGGCATACAGATACAGGTAGTATCGTTTTTGTTTATTATAAAGCCGGGAGCGGTCCCTTGTTCATTTTTTAAGATCTTGGCTCCTTTTGGTATCATGGCCTGTTGATTATTATTATCTGTATGTTTTACATGAAATTCTTTTAATCTTTGTTTTATACGCTTTTTGATATCTTCATGAAATATTAATTCCAAATCAAATGCTTTACTAACTGCTTTGCGGGTAATGTCATCACCAGTAGGTCCTAGACCTCCTGTCACAAAAATTATATCAGATCTATCCTTAGCACATTCTAATAAATTTAATATTTTAATTATGTTATCTCCGATTATACTAATATGATGAGGTATAATTTTGTATTTTTTTAATTTGTTACTAATATAATTAGCATTTCTTTCTTGCACAGAACCATCTAAAAGTTCGTCACCAATACTTACTATTTCTACTTTCAATATGTTCACCTCTAATAAATTATATCATATTTATTTAATAAAAAAAATCGGTTTTTAAAAACCGATTTGAAGTATAACAAATATATGTAATACTATTCTTGCATAAACCCCGGCTAATATGTCATCTAACATGATTCCCCAGCCTGAAGGTAAATTCTGTATTTTTTTAATTGGATAAGGTTTATATATATCATAGAGCCTAAATAAGATAAAACCTATAATTAAATAAGCGAAGTTAGGTTTTACAAAATAGAAAGTAATTAACATACCAACGAATTCATCTATGACAATCCTTTGGTCATCTTTTTTACCGGTTTGTTTTTCCATAAGGGTAGAGAATATTAAACCGAAAATAATAAAAATTACTACTGAAATATTTTTGGTTAAAAAATTAAATTGACTTATTAATAAAAGAGCAAATAAAGAGCCATATGTTCCAGGAGCCCCTGGAATATAACCTATATAAAAACAACTTGCAATAATCTCCGTTATCTTCTTTTTGATCTCATTCATTGTATTATTGGTGATCCTCCTCAACAAAAAAGTCAATATTAACTGCTTGGAAGTATTTATAGCCAGAGAAAAGAGTAATTAATACTGCAATCCAGATTAAAATATTTGGTATATTATAGGGTAAAGTAATAATCTTAGGGTCTGCAATAATAGCAATTACTGCTATAATTTGAATCGTTGTTTTAATTTTACCCCAAATACTTGCCGAAATTATTACACCATCTTTAGCTGCAATAACTCGCAACCCGGTAACAGCAAATTCACGACCAATAATTAAGATAGCAGCCCACAAAGATATTTCATCTAGAGAAACAAAAGCAATTAAAGCTCCAGATATTAATAACTTATCAGCAACTGGATCTACAATTTTACCAAATTTGGTAACAATTTGTTGTTTTCTAGCAATATAACCGTCTAAGCTGTCGGTTATAGCAGCTAAGATAAAAACAGCTAATGAAAATACTTCAGCCCCAGGAATATCTTTTCTCATTAATAAAAAGATAATAAAGATAGGGACTAAAATAATTCTTAAAAGGGTTAATTTGTTAGGTAGATTCATTATATTTTCTCTCCCATTAAGTCATATTCAAAGGCGTTTGTAATTTTAACCTTAACAATGTCTCCCATGCTAATATCTTTACCTTGTACATAGACCGTATTATCAATTTCAGGTGCATCATATGCTGTTCTGCCTATATATTCATCCTCAATTTTTTCATCAATAATGACTTCTACAACTTCATCTATTAATTCACTATTCTTATTATATGATATATCTTGCTGTATTTCCATTATTTTATTATATCTTTTTTGTTTAGTTTTTTTATCAATTTGATTATTCATAGCTGCTGCTTTAGTACCTTCTTCTTTTGAGTACTGAAAAACACCTAAACGATCAAACTGAACTTCTTTAATAAAAGAGACTAATTCTTTGAAATCTTTTTCAGTTTCACCAGGGAAACCTACTATAAGAGAGGTTCTTAGGACTACATCTTCAATATTGTTTCTTATATCATTTATAACATTGAGCAACTCTTCTTTAGTTCCTTCTCTTCTCATTTTTTTTCGAATTTTATTAGAAGAATGCTGGACTGGAATGTCTAAGTAATTACATATTTTTTCATTTTCTTTAATAACTTTTATTAATTCATCAGAAATATGTTCAGGATAACTGTATAGTAATCTAATCCATTTTAGATCTTTTATTTTAACAATTTCTTTTAAGAGTTCTACTAGTTTTCTTTTTCCATAGAGGTCTTTACCATATTCTGTAGTATCTTGGGCAGTTAAAATAATTTCTTTGGTTCCACTTTCTACTAGAATTTTAATTTCTTTAATTATATCTTCCATTTTACGGCTATTTAAAGGACCTCTTATAAAAGGTATACTGCAGTAACTACATTTATTATTACAGCCTTCTGCTATTTTTACATATGAATAATGGCCTTTTTTATTAAATCTTTCTAAATCTTGATTAAAATCAAAAACTGGATTATCGATTCTATTATATCTTTTATGAGTTTTTAATACATCGTCAATTGTTTCTTTGATTTGGTCAAAAGTACCGGTGCCTAATACAGCATCAATCTCTTTAATTTCATCCATTAATTCATTTTTATATCTTTGTGTTAGACAGCCTGTTACAATTAAAGCATCAATTAATCCCTCATTTTTATATTCAGCAGCTTGTAAAATAGTATCTATTGATTCTTCTTTGGCATCTTCTATAAAGCCACAGGTATTTATTACTATTACATCGGCTTTTTTAGGATCATCTTCATATTTATATTTTTCATCATTAAAGGTTATCCCCATCATATAATCGGTATCTACTTCATTTTTGGGACAACCTAAAGTTACAAAACTCACTTTTATCATAAATTATACACCCTTTTTATCTGTTAAATATAAAAAAAGCCCAAACCGGGCCTGAAAAAACTTTATTAAATGGTCGGGTTGCCGGGATTTGAACCCGGGACCTCACGCCCCCCAGGCGTGCGCGCTACCAAGCTGCGCCACAACCCGCAAACTGTTAAAAATTATATCCTACAATTACTAGAATGTCAAGAATTAACTAGTGAATTCTAATTTTTTTAACCTTTTAATAGTTTTATCTGCATCTTTAGTTACCACAAAGACTTCCTGTACAGATGAACTATTTTTAGCAAGAAGTTTCAATCCACTATTGGTATTATATTTAATCTGTAAATATGCTTTCAAGCCACTACTGCTGCTTCTTTGATTTATTCTACCCGGAATTATACTTTTTATTTCTGGATAAATAGAAATACTCTCAAGAAGTGGCAGTATATCTTCTATTATGGTATGTTCTTTTTTAATCTTATTGCTTCTATACTTGTTAGCCATCATTATCACTTCCTAAAAAAAATTATATCATCACAGGGGTTATATTACAACCAAATGTGGTGTATAATATATTTAGAGAGAAAAATATTAAAAAATTATGATTTAACCCTTGACCTAACACTAATTCTAAGTTATAATAATTGCTGTACGAAATTGAAAACAACAAAAAACTATTCAAGCTGATGTAGCTCAATTGGTAGAGCAGCTGACTTGTAATCAGCAGGCTACCGGTTCAAGTCCGGTCATCAGCTCCATTTTTATTTTAAGGCAAAAAATACTTAATTTTTATAAATAAAATAGTTAGAGATGATAAAAACTCGGGATTTCCCGAGTTTTTTTGATAATAATGTTTTTTTAGCTATTCATATCTTAAAGCTTCTATTGGATCAAGCTGAGAAGCTTTATATGCCGGATAAAAACCAAATATTAATCCGATGCTAACAGTTACTCCAAATGAAAGTAATATCACCCAAAGAGGTATTGTGCCCTGCCACCAATCAAAGAAGTGGGTTATAGTATAGTTAGCTAAAAGTGATAAACCTATACCCAAAATAATTCCAATTAAACCTCCACCAAGTGATAAAATTATAGATTCAAACAAAAATTGATGTTGTACATCCTGATTTGAAGCACCAATCGCTTTTCTCAAACCAATTTCTCTTGTTCTTTCTTTAACTGAGACTAACATAATATTCATTACTCCTATTCCACCAACTAATAGTGAAATAGTAGCAATTCCACCTAATAAATAGGTTAATACATTAGTTACTTGATTTACCAAATTAATTCTACCCTGTAATCCTTCAATTCGAAATCTATTTTCACCATTAACTGTACCATATTTATTATTTAAAAGATAATTAACTTGAGCAATTAAATCACTTTCAGTTAAATTATTACCATATTCTATTAACATAAAATCATAATATTTGCTTCGCCTGGGAAAAATATTTTTATATGTAGTGAGGGGAAGTAAAGCAGAATCATTACCTAAAGCAAGTGTAGAATTACTTCTTCCTAATATGCCAACTATTGTTAGTTTTTTATTGCCGATTGTTATTTCTTCACCTAACATTTTAGAATAATTGGAGCTATTAGCCAATTGAGATAAAATGTTTTCTGAAATTACAACTGCACTTTTTCTTCCCTGGATATCACTTTCGTTAATAGTCCGACCATATTTTAATTTAAGGTTTGTTAGATCTAATGCATTTGCCTTTACTCCTGCAACTGTTGTTCTAATATTTTTACCCTTATATTCAACAGACTGATAATTTCTATAAAAGGGCGTAATATTTACTTCACCAGTTGTTGCATTTTCTAAATAGCTCTCATCTTCTTCATTCAAATGGCCCCTTGAGCTATAAGAAAGGTTCCAATTTGTGCTTAAATAAACCTGTTTAGTTGATATGCTTTCAAACTGACCACTCACTACATTTCTAGTTCCTGAACCTAATGAAACCATTAAAATTACAGAGCCAACTCCAATAATTATACCTAATAAAGTTAAAAAAGATCGGAATTTATTACTGCTTACCCCAGAAAAAGCTAATTTTAATTTATCATAAAATAACATATTACAATACCTCCTTTCCTAATCATAATTTAAAGCCTCAATAGGGTCCATCTTAGCTGCCTTAGCAGCCGGATATATTCCAAAGAATAAGCCAACCCCCGTTGTAAAAATTAAAGATACTATTATTGACCAAAGTGGTACTGATAAACTAATATCTATATATTGTTGGGCTATATTTGCAGCTAATTGACAGCCTAAGTAACCAAATACGATTCCAAAGATACCACCGAAAATACATAAAATGATCGATTCAATAATAAATTGTGAAAGAATATTTTTGCGAGTGGCTCCGATTGCTTTTCTCAGACCTATTTCTCTTGTACGTTCTGCCACAATGACTAACATAATATTCATGATTCCAATACCTGCTACTAATAAAGTAATACTGGCTACACCACCCAGTAAAACCATTAAACCAATCTTAACAATATTTATCATTTCTAAACCACTGGCCATTTCATAGAAATTAAATTTAGGTTGACCTCTACTTGTAATTCCATGTCTAGCATTTAAGATATTTTTGACATCATTTTTAACTAAAGATAAATTATTCCTATCCTTTACTTTTATGATTAAGCTAAATCTATTTTCTGCATTATATAATCTTTCTAATACAGTTATTGGTATGAAGCCGCGGTTGTCATTAACACTAACTGGGAATAAAGGTGATTCATAATCTTTAGGTAATACACCAACCACTCTAAATGTTAACCCTTCAATATTCACTTTTTGATTAATCGGATTATCTTCACCAAAAATATTTTCAGCAGTTTCATATCCTAAAACAATTATATTATTAAAATTTTCTAAATCTAAGTTTGTTAAAAATCTACCTTGGGAAGTTTTTAAATCATATATATCTTGAAAATCGGGTGTAGTTGAAATCATGTTAAAGTTCTCTTC
Organism: uncultured Halanaerobiales bacterium; assembly: GCA_964430875.1. GTDB lineage: Bacteria > Bacillota > Halanaerobiia > Halanaerobiales > M55B127 > M55B127. Next base: position 65,585 of record CAYSHP010000004.1, on the reverse strand, counting down.
TTTACCTTCATATCTAATTTTTCCGCTACTCATATAGCGAGGTGCAATAGCTTTTATATTCCCGCCAGCCTTTTTTTTAATAGCTTCTATATCTTTAAAAGTCATCTGACCTATCCACCGGTTAGCATCAGAGTCATATTTATTATGTACTTGAAATAGATCAATAGGTGCTACTTTTGTTAACTCGGACATGATATAGGTTTCTGCCCCTTGTATTAAAAATATAATTAAAATTACAGTTGCAATTCCAATTACAATCCCAATTAGGGTTAAAAATGTACGAGCTTTGTTATTAAAGATTTCAGTTAAAGCCAAGCGGAAATATTCAAAAAAGTTCAACCTGTTTTCACCTCTTTATATTCTGATGAATATTCCGGTGGAAATTCTTCTTTAATTAACCTTCCATCCTTAAAATGAACAATACGATGAGCATGGTGAGCAACTTGGGTATCATGTGTAACCATAACAATAGTAATATCTTTATTATTCAATGATTTTAATATTTCTAAAATATCTTCTTCTGATTCAGAATCTAAGTTACCTGTGGGTTCATCTGCTAAAATAATCTGAGGTTCATTAACTAATGATCTAGCAATGGCAACTCTTTGTCTCTGCCCACCTGATAATTCAGAAGGTTTATGATCAACACGATCTCCTAATCCAACATCGACTAAGGCTTGTTTAGCTATTTCTAATCTGTTTTTTCTATTTATCCCACTATAGATCATTGGCTGTTCTACATTTTTTAAGGCAGATAATCTAGGTAAAAGGTTAAAGGTCTGAAAAATAAAGCCAATTTTGCGATTTCTGATATGAGCAAGCTTTTTTTCAGTAAGTTGACTCACATCGGTTCCATCTAAATAGTATTCACCATCTGTAGGACGGTCTAAGCATCCTAATATATTCATAAGGGTAGATTTGCCAGATCCAGATGGTCCCATTATTGCTAAAAATTCGCCTGGTTTAATACTTAAGGAAACATCTTTTAAGGCATTTACGGCTATTTCTCCCGTACCATATATTTTATCTATATTATTTATTTTAATCATTGGGAACCCTTCCTTTCTTGCAAGTCATCAATATTTTGAACCGAGGTACCATCTTTAAGCGCTTTTAAAGTAGTGAAAGGTCCAATAATAACTTCGGATCCTGCTTCGATTCCCCTTACTTCTACTTTATTAAGGTTTTTTAAGCCCACTTTGACTTCTTTTTTAACTGCTTTTCCTGCTTTGTTAAGGTAAACATATTTTTGAGTTTCACCAATTACTGCTATAGAAGGTACTGTTAAAACATTTTCTTTATGATTAGTTATAATTTCTGCATTAACAAACATTCCTGGTTTAACTACACCTTGATTGTTCTCAATTTCAACCTTTGTTTTATATTTATTGATATTACCCACTTTAGTACTAACCGGAGCTGTATATACAATTTCTCCTATTAATCTTTCTTCAAAAGAATCACTAGTAATATAAGCTTTTTGACCAATTTCTATGTCATTAATATCTATTTCATCTACCATAATTTCTGCTATTAAGTTTTCAATATCTGCAATTTTTGCTACAGTATTACCTTCTACAACCTTATCACCTGCTTTAATTTCCATATTAACTACTGTACCGGATAAGGGTGAACTAACTAGTAATTTATCTAAATTACTTTCGATATTTTCTATTTCTTGTTTAGATTTAATAACTTTGATATTAGCTGCTTCTATATCGTTTTTGGTTACCTGATTATTTTTGTTACTTGTTTTTAAAAGTTCTAAATTATTTATAGCATTTTCTACTTTAAGATTGGCCAGGTTTAAGGTGTTGGGTATTGTTTTTTCAATAAGTACTTCTAATTTGTGTTTTAAACTCTCATATTTTTGCTTAGTTTTATCATAATTTTCTCTTAAGTTATTCAATTCTACTTCAGGGATTGCTCCATTATTATATAAATATTCTTTATTACTTAGTTTGGATTTTAAATTATCCAACTCATTTTTAGATTCGGTAATTTGTTCTTTAAGTTCATGTTTTTTATTTTCTAAATTTATCTTTTCTTTATCTCTGGTTAAAACTGCTATTTCTAAATTTTTATTAGCTTCTTTTAATTTGAGTTCATTAAGTTCATTTTGATTTTTGAATCTATTTTTCAATTGATTATAATTATTTTTTGCTTCTCTAAGATTCAATTCAGCATTTTCTAAAGTTTTCTGTAGCTGTTCTTCTTCTAATTGAATAATTTTATCATCTTTATTTACTTTATCTCCTTCTTCAATATAAACTTCTTTAACAAGACCATTGATTTTAATTTTAACATTTTTTTCATTTTTTGTCTTTATATTGCCATCAGCACTTACCTTAGTTGTTATTTCATCAGGTTTTAAAACCTGTTGTTTTACTTTTAAAATATTTGCTGAAGAATTTTCAGCACTACTTCTACCAAAGAAGTAGTATAATCCCCCTCCTATAATACATATTACTATTAAAATGATTAATATTTTCTTTTTCATAAAAACAACTTCCTTTCTATTTTGAGAATTTATGCACAAGAATAAGTGCACTATTAACATAATGCACTAATATTATATTAAAATTATTAATTTATGTCAATCAATATTTTAATATATTTAATAAGATTAATGTTAAATTTATTGTTTCTTAATAAATTCTTAATATTTAACTTTTGATAGATTGGTTTTATATTCTTTTGACTAGTTAATTAACTTACATATATAATTTACATTTTTTGATATAATAAAGTAGGCTAATAAAAGAAGGAGGGAATATATATGAAGAATAATGTTGGTAAGACTGATAAGATTATTAGGTATATTTTGGGTATTGTAATTATTGGTGTTGGTATACTTTATAATAGCTGGTGGGGAGCTATTGGAATTATACCTATTTTTACAGCTGCTTCGGGCTGGTGTCCTCTTTATTCAGTTATAAATACATCTACAAAAAAAGGAAATAAAAAGTTCGGTTAATATTTAAAGGGTCAGTTCAATTTGAACTGACCCTTTAAAGTTAATATTGATTATAAACATTAAATTATAGATAAAATAATTATTAATATTTTTCTTTAATAATTCCTTTATTATAAGCATTTAGTAGTTCCATTAGATTATCTACTTTTCTTTTAAGTTTATTTCCAATGTCGGTATCAACAATTTTCTTTTTATTTTCAAATTTTACTACTCTATTAGAAGAAACGGAATCATTGCCCTCCATTACTGCGATATCTTTTGAAATAAATGGTTTATGGTATATTAATCTCATTTCATAAGAATTATAGGTTAAGGTATAACCGGCTATCCCAGTTTTTCTTTGATAAGCTGCTGAGATACCTCCATCTATTACAAATAGTTTGCCATTGCCTTTAACTGGTTTTTCTCCATGTAGTTCTTTTACTGGAGTATGGCCGTTAATTATATGACCAGTATCAGTATCTAAGTTAAATTCTTCTAATATTTTATCACAGATACTTTCTTCATCTCTTGCTTTATAATAAGGATTTTCAGTTTCTTTGTGTAATGATTTATTTTCTGTAAAATATCGAACAAAGGTTGTCATTTTATCTTTTCCAAATAAAGGTGATAGTTTTCCTCTCCATAGATACCATAACCAATCCCTATAATCAATTTCTTCATATTTATAAGAATAACTTTTTCTAATAATATCATCAAAATAATCTAGTAATTCTTTGCCATTATATTTTTTATTGTCTATTTCTATACTTGAAAATTCCCAGTTTTCTTTTAAGGGTACACAACCATGGTATAAGAGATTATCATTGTATTTAAGATACATACTACCATTATTAAATAAATACCTTATATCATTTTGTAATTTATCGTTATTTTTAAAAGATTGGCTTAACTGATTAATAACTTCCTCTTCTTGCGGATTAAATCTATAGGGATCTTCAGGACTTATAGTAGGAAAAAATTTATCCGTTAATTCATATTTTTGACCATTTAGTTGGATTGTTCCTTTTTCGTAATTTATTTTATTTAAATAATGAGGTAAATTCATTTTAAATTCAGGTCTTTTTTCAATTAAATTTCCTTCTAATTTAAATTGAATAATTGCAATTGCTTTATGCATCTTCGCTATGATACTTTTTTCCTTTTCATCTAGATCATGTCCCATTAATTTTGGAGCAAATTCTTCATTGATTTCTTCATCCTTATAGAATGTGCTGGCTAATCTTGCTAAGGGCCTCATATTAAGACCATAATCCTCTTCTAAGAGCTCTAAATGACCGTACCTTAGTGTTACCCTAATAGCAGTCGCTAAAAGTGCTTTTTGCCCTAAAGCAGCTCCCATCCATAATATATCATGGTTACCCCATTGAATATCACAGTTATGATGGGTTTTTAATTCTTCTATTATCTTATGTGGGTTAGGTCCCCTATCAAAGATATCACCAATGATATGTAACTTATCAACAGCAAAAGTTTGTATTAGATCTGCCAGTGAGATTATGAAACTTTCTGCCTGCCCAATATCAATGATAGTAGATATGATTTTGTCATGATATTCTTTTTTATTAGGTTCATCTTCTTTTAAATGAAGAAGTTCTTCAATAATATAAGCAAATTTTTCTGGTAAGGCTTTTCTTACCTTAGAACGAGTATAGATTGAAGAAACTTCCTTACATAGTTTTACAATTCGATTTAAAGAAGTTATATACCAATCTTTTGGTAAATCCTCATCTTCGGTTTTTAAAGAATTAATTTTTTCTTCTGGATAATAAATGAGTGTTGCTAATTCATTTTTTTCTTTTCTACTTATTTCATCATTAAATATTTGTTCTATTTGATACTTTATTAAACCCGAAGCGGTTCTTAACATGTGCTGAAAAGCTTCGTGTTCTCCATGTAAATCAGTTAAAAAATGTTCGGTACTTTTGGGAAGATTTAATATTGCTTTTAAATTGATGATTTCAGTACTAACGGCTGGAACATTGGGAAACTGATTAGATAAAAGTTTAAGATATTCGATATTTTCCATAAACCACACCCCTAAATATATTATTTTATTATTATATTATGGCTCATATTGGAATAATTTAGTAATATTTATTTAATTTTTTCATTATGATTACTTTCAAAAAGTAAGGCTTGTAAAGCAAGTTTAGCAGCTTTTAATTGTCTTTGTTCAGGTTCTTTTGTTACTATTTTTTGAAATAAAGAAGGTAAAAACAGAAATTTCTTTGGTGTAATATTTAAAATTTCATAAGAAATTCCTAAAATTATTAGTTGTCTTAAATAAATATTTAAACCTAAATTGATAAAACTAGTTAGAATTGAGATGATAATATAATAAAAGACTATATTGCTTCCACATCTACGGTGTATTCTTGAATAAGAAGCAATATTTCCCTTAAAATCATCTTCATAATAGTTAACAGCTTTGTGTTCTGCTCCGTGGAACTTAAACACATCTGACACATTATTTCTAAAAATAAAAAAGAGAGCAACAGGAATTGCCAGATAAATTAATAAAAATATTTCTTGATATACAATATTTGTAGAATCAGGTATTAACATATAAGTTATATCAGCAATTACAATCAAAAAGATAAACCAGTATTTTAAAGGATTTTTAAATATTTCCTTCAAAAAAGAAAAAACAGCAATAAAAAGACTTGCTATTCCTCTAATAAACGGAATCTTTTTAAGATATTTCATATATTTATGTACTTTAACAGGACTACTTTCAATTCTTAAATTATCATTTTTATCATAATAGACTTTTACTGACAATTTTTTATTTTGTAGTCTAAGTCCATTACTATAAGCTCTGCCCCCTATTTGATCTTTGTTATTCATCTAATTTCTACACTCCTTAGTATAAATATAATTTTCAATTTTACTAGTTCTTTTATATAATAGATTATAAGTTAGCTTTCTAAATATTTATTTCGATAAATAACTTTATTTACCTCTATATTTATTCTTAGATATGAACAAATTTATTTGTTAATATTTGATAAAAAAATATTTTAAAGGAGTTGATATTTTGAAGGACGCAATAATTATATACTTTTCTAATACGGGTAATACAAAGAAAGTTGCTAAAACAGTTTATGAGGGATTAAAAGAGAAAGAAGTTAATGTAACAATTAAAGAAGTGGCTGAAGCCTATGAACTTGATTTATTAGATTATGACTTAGTCTGTATAGGTGCTCCATCCTATAATTGGATGCCACCGAAAGATATGCAAAAATTTTTGGAAGACAAATTTGATAAATATGAACAAGAAGGTTATGTGAAATTAAAAGCTCCAAAAGTCGAAGGGCGAAATGCATTAGTGTTTTGTACTTACTCCGGTCCTCATACCGGTAAAAATGAAGCTATTCCCGTTGTAAAGTACATTGGTCAATTTTTTGAACATCTTGGTTTTGAGATTTTAGATGAATGGTATATTTTAAGTGAAATGGTTGGTTCTAAAAAATATAGCACTCAGGGTAAAATGGGTGATATTAGAGGACTACCTGATGAACAAGATTTAAAAATAATTAAAGAAAAAACAAAAAAATTGGTATCTAAATTATAGTTTGGCTGTTATATAAATATAAAATTAACCTGGTCTTCTCTATTATATGAAGTCCAGGTTAATATATTATACTATAAATTCAAATATTAAAAGTAAAACTATAAGTAGTATTGAAATTAAAGAAACCAAGGTTAAATCATTAATATCAAAATAATCCTTTATACTGAGTTTCTTTAATTGCTGTTTTTCTAAGAAACTGCTTTTTACTTTGGGATATATGTTGGCAAAAAATCCAGCGCCTAAAATCATCCCGGGCACTCCTCCAATTAAGGCATCTAGAGATCCTGATCCAATAGCACCAACTACTGTACCGGGACAGTATCCTAAAAGACCAAAACCAATTCCAAAAAGTAATCCTCCTGTTACAAGAGATCCAACTGAACCAGTTTTTAAACTAAATTCAATTTTTCCTAAATATTTTAAAATATGAATACCGACCATACCGGTAATAATGGCTGTCAAAATTACTTTAAATACAGTAAAATCCTGTAATAGTAATTGACCTTCCAGGATATTATAATCTGTTAATCCACCTCTTTGTAGTAAGAATCCAAAGATCAAACCGGTTAATAATCCTAAGATATTATGTCTTAGTTTTGTCATATTGATTTAAGCACCTCCGATAAAAAAGATATTATTATAAAATAATTAATATAAGAGATTAGCAGTTATTACTCCACCTACAAAGAAAGATATCAGAGCAATCCAACTGCTAATAGCTAACTGCATGGTTCCACTTATACCATGACCACTTGTACAACCTCCAGCCCAACGGGCTCCCAGACCAACAAAAAAGCCTCCTAGGAGAGCTGTTATAATTCTAAGTAATGGAGTATTACCAAAGGCATTTATCCACATTGAAGGTACTAATTCAAATTGGAACTGTCCTGAAATTGTCGCGGAGATAAAAGAACCTAAAATCACTCCAATAACAAGCATTACTTCCCAATCAACTGTTGGTGCAAACTTTTTATAATAATCTTTTCTTTCAATATCAGGTCCAAAGAAAGCCTTTTCTAAAAGACCGCTTAAACGAGCAAATGCTGTTGAAACTCCAATTGGTCTTTTGGAAAATAGAAATGAGAACCAACTTAATACTCCAATTAAAAATCCTATTATATAAGGGGACCACTTACCCATACTCAATATATCCATATTTATGCTCCTTTCTTTTTTGATTTGTTAGATAAAAAAAGAGGAGTATTTTTTATACTCCTTAAAAAATTTAAACAATCGGGCAAGTTGTAGATGACCAGCCCTCTAAACCGCCTAATATCACATTAATATTTTCAAATCCATTTTGTTTTAATAGACTAGCAGCAGTGGTTGATCTTAAACCACTACCACAGAAAATATAAATTGGTTTATCTTTTGAAATTTTGTCTAAATTATCCGGAAGTTGAGTGATATGGATGTGATGTGCATCTTGAATTTCGCCTGCCTCTGCTATTTCATCTTCACTTCTTACATCAAGAATCCAATAGTTATTTGACTTATCTAAAAGTCTACAAAGGTTTTGTACTTTTATCATACCTATTGAATTACTTTCATAACCAGCCATATGCCATTGTAAAAGACCGCCTTTTAAATAACCAATTATATTGTCAAAACCTAACCGATGTAGAATTTTTAAATCTTTTGTTGGAAATTGATCTGGCGTAACTAAAAGAATCTTTTTATTATATGGTAAAAACCAGCCGGCAAAGCTGGCTAAACCATCCTGCCAAATGGAAATAGAATCTGGAATATGAGCTGCTCCATAATTTAATTCATTTCTTGTATCTAAAACCAAAATTTCTTCATCACTTAATTTATCTTTAAATTGTTTTGGATTTAATGATTTAGGAGCCGGAAGATTATTTATAGAATGAGTACCTGTTAAATTTAATTCTTCCATTTTTCTAAAATAGGGTGGTCGTTCTAATTTTTCTTTGATATTATTTACAAAATCATTTTGATCTATATACTGTAAATTAGGATTAACTTTCTTTTCTAAGCCAATAGTAGTGAACTCTCTCTCGGCAATTGTATCACCACATACAGAACCAGCACCATGGGCTGGACAGATAATTACTCCATCTCCTAGTGGTAATATTTTATTAAATATCGAATCATACATTTGCTGGGCCATTTTATCCATATGTTCTTCACCCATTAAATCAACACGGCCTGTATCTCCTGCAAAGATTAAGTCTCCGGTAAAAATCATTAAGGGTTCACCTGAAAAATCTTTTAAAAGATAACTAAAAGAATTAGGAGTATGACCAGGAGTGCTTATTGCTTGAACATTTAGTCGTCCTATTTTGAAATTTTGTTCATCCTTAACTGCATTTCCATATTGATAATCCAATTGATGATCAGCATGCCAGATTTCAGCATTTGTTTTTTCAGCTAGATTTTTTGACCCAATAATATAATCTTCATTGCGATGAGTTTCTAATATGTATTTAATTTCAAAACCCATTTCAGTTGATTTTTTAAAATAGTCTTCAATATCTCTTTTGGGATCGATTACTATTGCTTCATTTTGATCTCCTATAATATATGAATAATGGGCTAAGCCTGATGACTCAATTTTTTCAAATAGCAAATAAATCAGCTCCTTATCTTGTATTATTGAAATTAATATATCTTTTTATTATAAATAATTATATTATCTATTTATAGAAATATCAATAATTATTACTAATAGAAATTATTATATTTTATTGTAAAATAAGGACGCCATTATAATAAAGGCGTCCTTACTTAAAAATATTTGATTACTCACCTACTGTTAAAGTAGTACCTCTATTTCCTGAAATACTACAATAAGTCATTATCTCGATTTCATCTCCACTTTCTACAGATGGCATATAATAATTAAATGATTCATTATTTTCTAATTGTTTACCTGGTATTTGAGTAATTACTTCATTTCCATTTAACATTATTGAAATTTTATCAACAAAATGATTTGAATTTTCTCCTCCCACAGTATGTGTAAACTCTACTGTAAGCATCTGAGTTTCCATATTAAAGTTTGTTGTAACTTTTTGTGGTGGATGAGCCATAGCAGCAGTACTAAAGATGAAAATCAAAACAAGAGTGAAAAGTAAAACTTTCCTCATTATTTTAACCTCCCTTTATTTTTAATTTTTAAGATAGTATCTTAAAAACCTCTTTTTTGTCCTTCCCAAGGTGGCTCTTTTCCTTCTTGATATTCATCAACACCTGGTCCACTTAAGTTTTTCAGACGCCATAATCCATATAAATAACTGAAAATCAAAATGGAAATTGTAAATGGCCAGCCTAAAAGAATATTAGCCCAAGTTAAATTTGCGTTTTCTCCAATTCTATAAAGTGTAATTTGAATAAATAGCCTCATAAATAAGAAGGTAGTCCAAAACCACGTTACCTCTTTATAAGCTGGTTTTACATCTTTTCTCCAAAACCAATCCAGCGGCCAGCCTCTGGATAAATGGCTAGCCCAGGCAGCCAGTGGTTTGCCTAAGATCAAACTACCTAAGGCGAGAATAATTAAGACGGAACTACTAATAATAGCGGGAATAAAATAACTAGCAGCACTTTTTGTGATATAAGATAAACCAGAAGCTAAACTTACTAAAAATAATCCTCCCAGAGCATATTTCCAGGGTTGTTTCTTTATTAATCTCATTATACCTATTATTAAAGCAATACCTATAGCTGAAAATGCTGCAATGTTAAGACCTAAGATTCTATTTATAATAACAAAAAATAAAGGAGGTAAGATTGCATCAATAGTCTTACTTGAAAGAACAGTTTTTAATTCTTCAATGATTTCACTACTTTTAATACTCAATTTTGTTACCTCCTTAAATTCAAATATATTATATACATTCTATTAGTATTATATATGCAAATTTTTAGAATTTTTATTAAATAGATTACATTTCTTCTAATATTATTATAAAAAAATCCGGTAATAACCGGAATAAAATAATATTAATATAATATTGAGTTTTAAAGATCAAAACTTTTCTGGTGTACTAGCCCTTTCTATATCTCCTTTAACTTTTGCTAATTCACCATCTGTTAATTTTGTGTCTTCTAATTTAGCCTCCCCTTTATATACTTTCAAAATAGTCACAATCTGTCTGGTTTGGTTCATCATATTATTCATATTATTTTCAGCTTCTTGATAAGCAGTTTTAAAATTTGCTATTTGGTCATTAAGTTGTGATTTAATTTCAGTTGGTAAATTTTCAATTTTGTCTACTTTGTATACTAACAGATAATTATTTTTGATTGCTTCTATTTGTGCAGTCATTTCAGGAGTTAAACTGGCTACCTTGATTTTTTCTTTAGAGGCTTCTTCTCCCGTTAAAACAATAACTTCATATTCAATATCTTGTATTTGATTATCAATGTAAATTTTTGCATTTTCAGTATTAGGAGCACCGAGACGAAAAATATTATTTTTTTGATATAAAACTTTTACCTTACCCTTATGAATATTCCAAGTTATATTTTTTTTAATATCACGCCATTTTAATGTTTCTATATCATAGCCTTCTCCATCAAATTCAGTTGTATATAAACAACCTCCTTTTATCGTAAGTTTTATTTCAGTATTAGGCCCTATTAATAGATAATTATTTTTTTTATTATCATCAGTTAATAATAATCTAAATTTACCATTAGCAGAAGTTTTAATAGTCAATTTTTCTGCCATATCTTTTCGACCATCTATTAATGTTTGAGCATTATCATTATAGATTAACATAAACTTTTTAATCTTTTGGGTACTTAATAAATTATTATTTTTTAATTTTATAGATTGATTATTTTCATTTATAAAGAAAGCTTCACCTTGTAAATTTGTAACTTTGCCTAATACCAATTCATAGTTATAGGGATCTATTATTTTTTCGGCAATTATGATTGTATTAAACAATAATAATGTAATCACTATAAAAATAGATATTTTAAATTTATCTATCATATTATCCCTTCTTTCTTTAAAAATGCAACTTTAATAACTCATAACTTCAAAGTCCTGTGGTGGATTAAACATATCATCCGGGATATTTCCTATAGTAATTTTAATAACTTCAAAAATTAATTCTTCATCGACCCACATTTTCATGATTTGTCTAAGTTTTCTATCTAAAAGCATTTCTATTAAAACATCTTTTCCTTCTGAACTATCAATAAAAAACCACTTTTCAACTTTTCGCTCTAAAAAGGTTTCTTCACTTACCTTATTTGCACCATACATAGCCATTTCTTCGCCTGGCATATTATCATATAATAAACTACTACCAGCATCATTTGTTTCAAAAAATTCCTGATAATTCAAATTGTTTTCCATATACATATTTTGATCAGGGAGTATAATAATTTCCTTTATATTATCTTCTTTAAAATGATAAATAACTGTATTAGTCATTTCTCCCATAGATGTGTCTAGTCTTAGCTTATGCCTTCCGTAATATTGTTTATGGGTTGCACCTTCTGCCATCATAGTATTATTGATTTCTAAAATATATTCCTGTTTAGGCCAAATACTTAAATCAGGGCTTGTATTTTCTAGATATTCCTGGGCTTGTATATTACAGGATAGAGAAAATGTGAAAATAAAGATTAAACATATAAGTAAGATATTAAATTTTTTCATTTGTATCCCCCTTAGTTTAGAAAATTTATATCTTCTAACTATATTTTACCAATAAAAAGACAACATTATGTTGTTATAATTGCTTGATATTGTACTTTAATTGCTGTATAATTTTACTATAAATGTCTTTTTATACATTGAGAAGGAGGGATTAAATGGACACTTTGTTTAATAAAATCAAACTTACTCTTCCTTCCCAGATATTAAATATTATAGATATAGAAGAATATTCTAGTGAAAATATTTCTGTTATTAAAGTGAAAAATGCATTTTCTGAGGGAAATAAATTTGATATGTATAAATTCATTTTGCCACTTACTATCGATTATCCCTTAGAGATTGTTGAAAAAAATTATTATAAAATCAAAGAACAGCATCTTTTTCCTATTAATCCAGGACAGTTGCATTGTTCAGAAACTTTTGGTGAACCAATTATTGAAATAAAGTCTTTCTTAGCGATATTTATAGATAAAGAATTTATGAGTAAGATAAGTGAAAAGTTATATAATAACAGGAATGTCGTATTTGAGAATATGAATAAAGCGGTCTCAATTGACTTTAGAAATTTATTAAATTCTTTTATTGGAGAAATAAAAATGAAACCTATTGGATATAATTTAATGATAGATAATTTAAATAAACAAATTGCTATTAAATTATTAAGAAATCTTAATAATAATCTAAACAATAAACCAATAGATAAAATTAAATCTAATAAAAAAACAATTTATAAAGCTATTAATTTTATTCATAAAAACTATTCTAAAGACATTTCTTTAGAAGAAATAGCAGAAACTGTTAATTATAGTTCATACCACTTTATTAGAGTTTTTAAAGAAGAAACTGGCAAAACTCCTTTTCAATATTTACTAGATGTTAAAATAGAAAAAGCAAAGGAAAAATTGAATAAGTCTGACAAATCAATTTCAGAAATATGTTATGATTGTGGTTTTAATAATCGAAGTCATTTCAGCTTTATATTTAAAAGGAAAACAGGTAATTCACCATCAAAATTTAGAAATGTTATTGAAAACAGTAATTAATAATTGAATTGATTATAAATATTTCATAGTAAAAAAATTCCGGGTAAGCCCGGAATTTTGGTTTATAATATATATTTTATTTATTTTCTTAATTTGCCTCTTAATATTTTTTTCCTTAATCTGATAGCATCTGGAGTTACTTCTACTAATTCATCATCGTTAATAAATTCAAGGGCTTCCTCTAATGAAAATGTTTTGGGTGGAGCTAAATTAACGGCATCATCTGACCCAGATGCTCTAGTATTAGTAAGCTTTTTATTCTTACAAGGGTTAACTGTAAGGTCATTATCCTTATTGTTCATTCCAATTATCATACCTTCATATACCCTTGTGCCGGGTTTAATAAAGATAGTACCTCTGGCACTAAGATTATCTAAAGCGTAAGGCATGGCCTTACCTTCATTTTGAGAAACTAAAACACCATTGGTTCTTTTAGGAATTTTCCCTTTATGTTCTTCATATCTTTCAAAGGATCTTATTAAAGTACCTTCTCCACTGGTATCATTTATAAATTCACTTTTATAACCGATTAATCCCCTAGTAGGTACTAGATAATTTAATTTAATATAATCGCTTTCTTTTCGCATAGACTTCATTAAACCTTTTCTTTGATTTAATTTAGAGATTACACTACCCGAATATTTTTCAGGCACATCTATAATAACCCTTTCAATTGGTTCTAATAATTTACCATTATCTTTTTTATAAAGGACCTCTGGTTTAGAAACTGAAATTTCATATCCTTCTCTTCTCATATGTTCTAAAAGTACCGACAAATGTAATTCTCCTCGGCCTGAAACTTTAAAGCCTTCACTGCCTTCTAGTTTTTCAACACCTAATCCAACATTTACTTCAGTTTCTTTTTCAAGACGAGATTTTAAATTTCTTGAGGTTAAGTATTTACCACTCTCACCTGAAAAAGGAGAATCATTAATTGAAAAGTTCATAGATAAAGTTGGTTCTTCAATTTTTATCATATCCATTGGTTTAACTTTACCTACATCACATATTGTTTCACCTATTGAAATATGAGGTATACCTGCCACAGCCACGATATCTCCACTACCAGCTTTTTCTATTGAACTTTGATTTAAACCATGGTAACCAAGTAGTTCGGTAACTTTTTCTTTTGTAATACTTCCATCTCTTTTGGAAACTTCAACTTTTTGTTTGTTTTCAATACTTCCACTATATATTCTACCGATACCTATTCGACCAAGATAGTCATCATAAGCAAGATCATGTATTTGAATCTGTAATGGTTTTTCTTTTAAATCAGGATAAGGTTCTACATGATTTATTATTGTTTCGAATAATGGTTCTAAGTTTTCACTATTACCATCAATTTCATATTTTGCAATTCCATCTTTGGCAACTCCATAAATAATTGGAAATTCAAGCTGTTGATCATCGGCTTGTAGTTCAATAAATAGATCTAATACCATATCTTCTACTTGTTTAGCTCTTTCATTATTCTTATCCATTTTATTAATAAACAAGATAGGTTTTATACCTTGTTCTAATGACTTTTTTAGCACAAATCTAGTCTGCGGCATAGGACCTTCACTTGAATCCACAACTAAAATAGTTGTATCTACAGCTTTTATGATTCGTTCAACTTCTGAAGAAAAGTCTGCATGCCCCGGAGTATCTACAATATTAATTTTATATCCATCATGTTCTATTGAGCAGTTTTTAGCATAAATAGTAATACCACGTTCTTTTTCTAGATCATTACTATCCATAATAAACTCTTCTACTACCTCATTTTCTCTAAATACACCACTTTGATTTAAAAAAGCATCTACTAGAGTTGATTTGCCAGCATTTACATGAGCTATAACTGCTAAATTAATTATTTTTTTATTTAACATAAACATTCCTTTCTATCTGTCTTTCTTTATATAAGCAACATTATCTATTTTATAGGTATATGTACTTAGAATCAAGTTTTTTCTTTGATTCTTTTTATAGGATATAGAAAAATGTTAGTGTGAATATAAAAAATCCCGCTAAAAAGCGGGATTAATTATATATGTTTTATCTATATGTTTAAAATGAAAATCCAGAACTTATTCCCAGTGAAATACTTTGTGAACCGTTAAATAAAGCTTGTAAATCGGAGAATGTGATTGTTGCTTCCATAAACCCTAGTTTAAGAGTTGCTCCACTAGAGAGTGTCATATTACCTTGTAATGAGGAATAAGTTACACCTAAACTAAGTGGTAAAAACTTAAATTTTTGATATTCTAAGCCACCTGATATTTTATGATCTGCATATCCACTATTATAATTTGTCATTGCATAGGTACCAATTAAGTTTATGTTTTCTTTCCATTTATATTTTGTTCCCAGTTTAATTTTTAGGGGTAAACTATAATTCAAACTACTTAAGGGTTGGTCAGTTGTTTCTGTAAATTTTTCTTCGACAGGATCATAACTATATTCATAATAGGTTGCTTTATCAGCAGAGAGAGAACCTATATTAGAAATTGAAGCACCCCAAGCTAGCTTCTCATTTACCTTAGTATGAATACCAAAATCTAAAGAATAGCCAGTTGCATTTTCTGCATATTCTGCTTTTATTATACCAGAGCCTGAAATTGTATCTGTATAGTTTAAAGAAAAACTGCCTTCTCCAGTTAGGTTAGCAATACCCCCGCTTAAATAATGAACAGAGCCTCCTAGTCTAACTTCCTGTGCATTAAATTGATCAGCTAGACTTATATTTTTAAATGAATAACTTAGACCTGTATCAGTATATAGAGCAAGGTTTCCCTGAGTATTTTCCAAACTGTATTCTTTTTCTAATTCATTACCTTTTAAGAGTATTTCAATTGCATCTTTAGGAATACTTACCATACCTATTTCAGTTATTCCGGCAAAAAAGGTAAAGTTTTTATATTGAATATTAAACTGTTGATTACCATCACCTAATAAGAGTAATTCACTATTACTAATATTAGAGAGTATTTTATCTTTATCTTTTTCTTCCAAATGTTGATTAAGGTATTTACTGTTGATGCCGTTATTTGCAATTTTTCCATATCCTAATAAGTTTATTGTAAATGTTTTATTGTTTTTATCTAAAGCTGGGTTACTATAGTAAGGATCATTACTTTCAATATAAATATTAGATTTAGCAACTATATTTGCATTGATTGAAAAAACTAATATAAGTAATGAGATTAATAATAATAATAATTTTTTGTTGTTAATTTTAATCACCACTTTCTATTGATTAATACGTACTTTTACATAGACTGAACTTTTTATATTAAGCGACATATTATCTGTAAAGTTGATATCTGTTCCTGTATCAACATCTAAATCTCCAGCAATGAATTTGATACCCATATATACATTACCTTCTGTTAAGGTCTCTTCCACTTTATTTATAGCATTTTTTAAGAGAAAACGTTTAGGTTCATTTTCATTCAAAGTAACTTCAAGTAATCTCTCATTAACTTTATTATCAGTAATATATAGATTACTTTTGTCGTTTCCTATATATACTTCAGCTGCTAATTGAAGACCAGTATTATTTTCAATAATAGTTTCAAGATAGGTTTCATCTAAATTAATTACACCTTCTTGCATTGTGTCAATATCATCTTGAGAGATATCTACTTCCATTGGATCTGAAGTATAGATTAAATCTCCATTTTCAATATTAAATTCATCTTGATATTCTGGTGGAATTTCTGTCTTTTCTGCTTTTCCTTTTATAGAGACATCTATATTAGCAGTATCAGTTGAATCATAGTTTATTATATTATCACTAGGCACTTCTAAGGTTCCATCTAAAGAAACAGTACCTAACTGTATTTCACTGCCAGACCATATAAAATAATCATTTTCTTTTGTGCCTGCTACTCCAGCAATTGATATGGTGTCAAAAGCAAAGTCTATATTCATACTACTTGGTTCAGTTATTGAAATCTTTAATTCTGCGTTATTACCATCATATCCTTTAATACTTTCAAATACACCTAATTCTACAGTTAGATCGTTAAAAGTAGGAGTATCTAAAGTAGATACTTCTAAATTTTCCACTTTTTTAATAGTGATGTTTTGTAATCCTGTAATAGACATATCTGCGGTAACCGGTCCAGAGCTTTGTTCATAACTAAATTTCATTTCTAGATTTTCTTCTTCGATAACTTTATTATTTAAATAAAGATTCTTACTTTCATCATTAGTTACATTATTAAAACTAATTGTATCAAGTGGTGTTGTTCTACCAGCATTTTTATCCCAAAGTTCGATAGTGATATTATCAATTTGGTTACCAACGATATTTGATAAGGAAAAGGTTAATACATTTCCTGAACTACCAAAGGTCATGTCTGGAAATTGAAGGGTTACTGATGGTAAATCACCAGTACCATTATCAAAGCCTATATTCTCACTTACATCTATGCCACTAGCTAAATTTGCTTCTAATTCTGGTAAATCCAGGTCTAAATTCTTGGTAATCGGTTTTTCTTGAGTACCAATAACATAAAAACTGATAATACTTGTTTCATCTGTAGATATACCCATATTATCAAACTGTTCTGCCTCTACTAAGTCATTTAAAGTATCTTCTTGTTCGGTAACAGGTAGTTGCAGCATCATATCCCAGGATGGTCCATAATTATTGGTAACCGGATTTTTGGAACAACCAGTTAAAAATATAATTAAGATTAAAAGAAAAATAGGAATACTAAGATATTTTTTGTTAATTTTAATCACTTCCCCTTGTCTATTTTTTTGTTAGATTTAAAAATTTCCGCTCTCTTATTTCTATATACGTAGAAAAACATTTAATATTAAATAATAATTTAGACCATTAATTCAATTTAAGTCATTCTTACTTGCTAATAATACATTATACGCTATTATGTATAATTATTTAAATATAATTTCAAAGTAAGGAAACAATATATAGAAAAAAATAAAAAAAGCCCAGAGGGCTTTTAAAAATTTAGCTATTAAATTTAAACTCCTTATTATTGTTTTAGTTGAACTTCAATGTTTATATTTAATTCATTTTTAAATTTTACATAATTTCCATTGGGATATACAATCCCACTATAGGTTTTATTACCGGCTTTTATAAAAGATCGCCTATTTTCAACTGCTCGAAATATCAAACTAGCAAACATTTGATTTTTTAAATTTTTATTATTTTTAAACCAGGCTTCATTTGACTGATTAATAACAAAATCTACTTCTTCTATTCTTTTAGCAACAAATTTTGGATGTAGTATTTCAGAACAAATAATGGTTTTCCAACTTGCAAAAGGAGTTTTAAATATTTTCACTTCTTTTCCCGCTAGTAAAGAATTAATTCTGTAACCTGTTATTTTATATAAAAGATCAGAAAAGTATACCTTTTCTCCAAACAATACTAATTTGTTTTTATCATATCTATTTTCTATTTCACCGGCTGGGTTTATCAAATAAGTACTATTATAATATTGATTTTTGTTATCTTTTGTAGAAAGAGTACCTATTTGATAGAATTTGTTTATTTTTTCAATTTTACTTAATACTTTCTCTCTATATTTTAAATCTTTATTCATATCAAAAGTCAGGGCTGATTCAGGTGTTATAATTAAACTTGTATTAGCAAATTTAGGATTATCATTAATAAATAATTCATTATATTTTTCAATATTATTAGGCAACCATTTTTCTTTTTGTTCTATTTCACTTTGAAATATACCTACATTTATTATTTCATTTGTTTTTGTATATCTATTTTTTTGATATTGGCCGTATGAAATAACTAAAGCAATTATTACTATTAAGGTGAAAATATATCTTTTGTTTTTAGAAATGATAAATTTAAAAATTAGTGC
The DNA here is from genome assembly GCA_964430875.1 of uncultured Halanaerobiales bacterium. Taxonomy (GTDB): domain Bacteria; phylum Bacillota; class Halanaerobiia; order Halanaerobiales; family M55B127; genus M55B127. The sequence continues at coordinate 46,498 of CAYSHP010000004.1, read as the reverse complement.
ATTAAAAAGTACTATAATAAAGCTAACTATAAAGACTCCTCCTAAGTCTGCTATTTGAATAATCTGAGTAAAATGAGCTTGTGTATAGCCGAGATAACCTAGAGGAAAGAAGTTTAGGATAATATGTCTAATTACTTCTAAACCTAACCAGCTTAAAGAAAAGAGATAAGGATTAAAGCCTTTTTTCTTTTGAATTATTTTATATATTTTACCCAAAAGTCCATAGATTAAAGATAAGATGGCAAACAAAATAATTATTATAATAATTACTAATAAATTAGGGAAATCAGTAAACATTTTTATAGGATAATAAAGTGGATAACCAACGCCTATATAAATTAAAAAACCTAAAAGCCAGCTTTTAAGAAATAATAGATTATATTTATCTTTATATATACTGAATAAAAAAGGAAGGAAGGCAAACCAGCTAATAAAATATAGGTCTGGATTAAAAAAAGGGATAAAATATAAAATACCGGAAATGACAACAAACAGAAAGTTCATATAATAAGCTCCTAACATCTAATTTAAAGTTTAAGATTTATAATGTCTTATAAATATCATAATAAGGCCAAATAAAATTAAAATAATACTGATTAATTGAGCAACTTGAAAGTTTAAAAACATTAAACTATCGGTTCTAAGATCTTCAATAAAAAATCGTCCGATTGAATATCCGACCATATATGAAAAGAAGATATCTCCATCTTTACTAAACATTTGATTACTCAACCAGATTAATAAGATAAATATAATAATATTCCACATAGATTCATATAAAAAAGTGGGGTGATGGTAGTTCCCTTGAATAAACATTTGGTTTTGAATAAGATCAGGAAAATTACTAATAAATTCTTTACTAACAATATCTCCATAGGCTTCTTGGTTTATAAAGTTACCCCATCTGCCAATTGCCTGTCCTAAAATTACAGCTGGTGCTAAGATGTCTACTATTTTTAAAAATGATAATTTTCTTTTTCGGGTTAAATATATTAATATTAACAAACCACCTATGATTGCTCCATGTATAGCTAGACCACCCTGCCAAATAGCTATTATCTTATATGGATTACTTAGATAGTAATTTAAATTAAATATCACAAAATATATTCTGGCCCCTATTACACTGATTGGAATTCCAATAATAAAAAAATCTAAAAAAAATTCAGTTGGTATAACTGATTTTTTACTTTGATAGATTACAAATGAAAAACCCAATAATAAGGCAAAGCTTATTATTAAACCATACCAATGTATATTAAGTGGACCTATCTTTAAAGCAATGGGCTCAATCACTGTTTAACCTCCAAAGATATTATTTTGCTTCAGCTATAAATATTATATAGATACCTAGTAAAATACTGCCTATAACAATTAAAGCATCTGCTAAGTTAAAGGCTGGCCAAAAAATAAAATCAATATAATCAATAATAAAACCATAGAAAAGCCTATCAATTAAATTACCAATAGCTCCACTCACTAATAAAGTAACAGAAATTTTTAAGGAAAAAACTTTATTTTTTTCTTGTTTATAAAAATATAATAAAATAAGTAGTATTATAGAAATAATTATTATCATAAACAAATTATTATTTTTAAATAAACCAAAGGCAATTCCGGTATTTTTTATATAGTTTAGATATAAAAAGTCTTCAATTACAGGATAAGGTTGACCTAAAAACATATTATTTTGCACAATATATTTAATTGATTGGTCTATAACAATCAAAACAAGGCCTATAAAGATAAACATAAATTTCTCCTTTTTGATTTAATCTAGTGTCATTTTAATCTGTACATTACCATCTGCAGTATATCCGCCTTCTTCAGATCCTAAAAAGAACTTAGCTTGGTCACTTTTAACCCAATCTTCTCCTTCTTCAATCCTCACATTACCCGTTAGATATAATATCTCCTCTTCTCCCACATATTCTGCATTATCTCCTTTAAAATTTTTGCCTTCATATTTGATTAATACATTATTTTTGGCATTAAAAGAATTATTTTCTCCAAATATTTTGAGATATTCACTTTTTAATTCCATATTTTCTTCTTGATTTTCAAGTTTATAATCCATTTTAACATTATTTTCAAAGACATATTCTTCCTCTTTTAATGAAGCGATTAAATTATTAGAGGTTACTTTACCATCTTCATATTCAACATCAATATTATTATTTAATAATAATTTATTTTCTTCACGTAATAGTTCACCATTAGCAGCTTTAATAGTAGTTGTATCTTTACGTATCGTAATATTTCCTGTTAATAAGGTTTTCTCCTCTTCATATTTTAGATGGTCAGCATCAATATAGACAGTTTCAGTTTCACTATTAGTGTCCTGTGCAATTACAACTGTTAGGTTATTTAATAAAAATATAAAGAGAAACAATATTAATAATTTTGATTTAAATTTGCTCATTTACAAATCCTCCATTTATTAATTTTCTTCTTGTAAAATATCTTCAACATTGGAATCAAAAATAAGATTATCTTCATTTTTAATAAATTCTATTCCTTGTGAAGGGAATAGGTTAATTGAATATTGGATGGTATATTCATCCTGTAAATAATCATAGCTAAATATAATTTCTCTACAGTGAAAATTCTTTTTAAGTTGGATATTAGCTTCATCTATAATATCTTCTTGATCTTCAAAGTCAAAGCTAAGATTGTTTTCTAGATACCAACCCCAGTCTCCTTTAATTTTATAAGAAAAACTGCTATCAGCTTCAATTAATTTATTAGTGTTTAAATTATACTCTAAGCCTAATCTATGTCTTAACTTTTCAGATACATAATTACTGGTAAAATAAAGATTATCATCAAACATTTTTTGATTAATGTCATATTTAGTTCCGATCTGGAGCCTCCAGTAATCAGATATATTTAAACTACCTAAGATTTCTAATAATAAAAATTCTTCTTCTTCAAAATCATAACCACTGTTTAATTTTAAATTTAATTTATTATTCAAACTATATTTGAACTGATTTTTTAATAAAGTTGCAAATTCAGCCTGATCAAAATTAAAAGGACTAAAACCTAAATATCTGGTCATTTCATAACTATTGTTTAAAGTTATATTTTCACCTAGTTGAGTCGTTAATTTTAATTCACTTTCTGAAACAGCCTGATAAGGTTTTACTATATCTTTAAAATATCTAACACTATAAAAATTTGAATGTAATTTTTGTTTTAAATTTAAAGTATTATAATTACCAATTTTTAATTTATCATCATAAATTAACTCTAATCGGGTCCTATTACCTTCTATCTCACTGGTATCTTCATAATAATGGCCAATCTGCATTAAGTAGGTAAAGTTACCAGCAGGTTCATATTCAGCATTAAATTCAGGTGCTCTGTAAAAGGCTACTTCATCTTCCGCTGAAAAGTTAGGATCATACCTTTCCCATAATAAGGTATATTTATATTCTTCATATTCTTTTGAAATATACCCTTTTCCTCCCCACCTTGTTTTATTTACATCATCTGGTTTATTTTGTTCTTCATGTTCATAATCTAAACCTGTTTCCCAATTATTACCCCAATCATTTACTATTCCGAGTTCTTTATCATAATATTCATCTAATCCATCTATAGGATCATAGTCATAATCAACATCATAACCTAAATCTAAAGATAAAGAATCAAAATATTTATTATTAAAAGAAAAATATGCACCATATGATTTTCTATCATTAAAATCACTTTGAAAGTAATTTAAATTATCATAATAGGTTTTAATATTAATGTTTCTATTATTAAATCGATTGTTTAATGAAAGTTGGGATGTAAACTCCTCTTTGTTATCATATTCTTGATAAAAAAAGGAAGACTCTTCTTGCCAATGTTCTCCTTTATACTGATGATATACTTCACTTTCCCAATTAAATAGATTAACTATATCTATATTATTAGCCTGTTTATAAAAATATATATAACTTTTTTGTTTATTATCATTAATTATGTACTGCTTTACACCACCGGCAAAGCCTGTTAAAGTATAATAATCTAGATAAACGCTTCCCGGTAAATCAAATCTATCTAAATAGTAATTGTAGGTAGTCTTTAAAAACCAGCCTCTTTTATTATTATAACCGACTTGTGGAAAGAAGTTTTGCTCTTCATCTTTTAATGATATATATAGATAGGGCCAATAAAAAAGTGGTAACTTACCATTAAGTTCTTTAAAAATTACATTATAGGCTTTTAAATACTCTCCAGGGGAGATTACAATTCTTTTTGCATCAAAATAGTAGTGAGGTTTTTTAAAGTCACAGCCTGTTATATTACCTGGTAACATTTCTATATTTTCTGGTTGTTGAAAAATCTGTTTTTCTTCACCTTTTACTCTTACCTTGATTTGTTTAGACTTTAGATATATGTTTTCATATCTTCCATTTACTTTACCTTCAATTTTTAATATTTTTGTATTAGGATTATAACTTAAAGAATCACTATTAATTATAAACTCTTCAGAGGCTTGGGCTGAACTTAAAGGTAAAAAGGTAAATATTAAAAAGAAAATTAATATACCGGGCAAAATCTTATAGATTAATTTTTCAAATGATTCTTTTAAAAATAAGATTAATAAGCCTAATATTAAAAAAGTTATATTGGGCAGCCAGGCAGCTAATAAGGGTGATAATATTTCATTTCTACCTAATGATCTACAGATTGAAAGTAATAAATAATATGCAAATATTATGATTATGGTAAAAGTAATATTGACAGCCTTACTTTCTTTATTAGTTAAACTTAAAGGTACTGCTATTAATACAAAGATAAAAGCAACCAGAGGTTGAGCTAGTTTTAAGTGATAATCTACTAATAAGGAGTTAACACTGATTCCACTTTGTCTAAATAATCTTATATTTTTAGCGAGCTCTTCTCTGCTCATTTCATCAGTGGTTTTCTGGTTTCCATAAACTTCTTTCATTTCTTCTGATATTTTAAATTCCATCTGTTTAAACTGGCTTTCTAATATTATATTGCCATCATTATTATATTCATGGATAATACCATTTTCTAAAACCCAGACATTTTCTTTTATTATACCTTTATTGGCAGTGATTACTTCCGGATACTGTTCATCCTGGTTACTGTTTTTTATGTTATAAATAATTACATTTTTAAGTATTTCCTCATCTTCTTTATATTCTTTTACATAAAACAACCTGCCCTTAGGTCCTCTAAAAAACACTTCTTCTTGTGTATTAGGCATACTTTCTTTAAGAATGGTATTTCTGATAATATTTTTAGCCTTATGGTTAGACCATGGCACAACTTCTTCATTAAAGATGAAAGTTAGCCCACTTATTAAAATCCCCAATACTAATACGGGTATAATTAGTCTATATAGACTAATTCCTCCCATTCTAAACGCAGTTATTTCATTTTCCCTGTTTAATCTCCCAATTCCGGTCATAGTTGAAAATAAGATTGCGATGGGAAAGGTTCTAACTATAATATCTGGTAAATTATAAAATAGTAATTTCAATACTAAATAAATTGGTACATCTTTAACAATTATCAGATCGGTGAGTTGAAATAAATAATTACCTAATAAAATTATTGTAATTATTATTACAGAGGCTAAAAAGGGAAAAGTTATTTCTTTAATGATGTATTTGTCTAATAATGTTATACGTTTTTTGGACATTCAAACCCCTCTTAATATGATTAAAGTTTATAGAACTTCAAATTTTAATTTTTCATTTTCAATATCAATATTATTAGCTACTATTTGGACTTCCAAATAATAGGTGCCAATTTTTAGGTTAGTTATATTAATTTCTTCTTGCAATTCAATTTTACTTTTTGCATCAATAATTTTAGTTGTAAAAGCTTGGGTAAACATTTTATTTTGAGCCCAATTATATATGACTTCATTTTGTTTATTTTTAATAAAAATATTATAGACTTGGCTTGTATTAAACTGTAAACTCATCTCTTTTTCAGAGTTGTTATGAATTATAATTTTAACATTTAACTTTTCTTGGTTATTAAACTGTACTTGATTTAAATCTATATTTAATTCAATATTATTATTGTTATCATTATCAATTACCAGATCAGAGCCAAATATAAGTTCTAATAGGTCAATAGGAACTAAAATATGATTATTAATCTTTATAGGTGAGCAACAAATTTCTTTGTTCCCCTGGTTTGTATTAATTAATTTACTATCAATAGCAAATGCAAAGTAATTAGATTTATAAATAATTAAAACTTTTTTATCTTCAATTTTATAAAGTGAAATATCATTTAATTCTTTTAATTGTTCGATGGGTAGATAAGAGTCTTGTTCAATTTTTTCAGGTTCTATATTAAAATTTATACTTTGCTCATTTATTTTTAATGATTCTGCCAGGATTATATTAGAAAAAGCTAAAACTGCAATTATTAAAAATATAATTAATTTATAATCCTTCATAACACCACTTCCTTTGATCATTGCGTAGAAATTTGCGCTAAACCAGAAACTGTATAATCTATATTTTGTTCAACTGGCAGATAATATAGATCTATATTAATATTACTGAAAGTTGAATCTTTGTCAATATTTATAGTTGAATTTGTTTTTCCATAATAATCTCCGCTATCAATTCGATTATTTTGATTAACATCACGCCAGGCTACAATATGAAATTCTCCCGGTACTACTTCATTTAAATTATAAGTATTATCAGTACCAATTTTAACTAATTCACTTTTTATAGTTATGTTTTCATCAATTATTTCAGCAGCAAATACATAAGGTTTTTTTAACCTTTTATTTAAAAGGGCCCCATATGCATCTATTAAACCATAACCATATTCATTATCTTTTCCATAATCTCCTAAATCTATTGAAGTAGAAGTTAATCTTTCTCTTACATTAAGAGGACTCACTCCATTCGCTATAAGTAAAGCAGCTAGTCCACTTACATGTGGTGCAGCCATTGAGGTTCCTGCCATATTAGCATAACCTTTATAAGTACTACCAGAATTATAATAACCCCAGGTACTGTAGATTCCATTTCCAGATGTTCCACCAGGGGCTACCAAGTCTAAATTACTGCCTGTATTTGAATAATTTGTTATATTGTTATTTATATCTACTGCTCCTACAGCAATAGAATAATCATATTTTGCGGGATACATAACTTGTCTTTCACTGTTATTACCTGCGGCTGCAATAACAATTACATTATGTTGATTGGCATAATCTAAATAATCTTTTTCCAATTCTGATTCAGTATTATAAGTAGATGTACGACCTAAACTTAAGTTTATTATTTGGGCTCCATTATCTACAGCGAAATAAACTGCTTCTGCTATATCAAAATTATTACCATAACCAGAAGCGTCTAGAACTCTAATGGGCATTATCTTTACCTGCCAATTTACCCCTGATATTCCTCTTGTATTATTTGCTTCAGCACCAATAATACCACTTACGTGTGTACCATGACTTCCTCCGTTAAGTTGTGTAGTTTCATCAGTTGGATCAGAATCTGTAATTTGATAATCGGAAGGTTCTCCAGTTAAGTTACCATCTAGAAAATCAACTGCTAACCTATCATTTACCAAATTATTTTCTAAGTCGGGGTGGTCTAAAATTATTCCGGTATCAATAACTGCCACTATTACTTTATTTTTACCTTGTTGTATATCCCAGCCTGCTTCAAGATTTGATTTTATTAAATTCCACTGTCTACCATATTCTGGATCAGTTGGTATTGCTAAAGAATGAAGAATATAATTTGGTTCAGCCCATTTTACTTCTGGCATTTCATTATACTTACGAATTAAATCCTTAATATTTTTATGATCAGGAACTTTATATTTTACAATATTATTTTTTCGGTTATTAATACTATTTATTTTTTGTAATGAATTATTTTTCTCAATTATATTTAAAGGCTGAGTTTGCGTGTTTTCTTTATATTTAACTATTATCTCATCTTTTTTATAACTTTTATCCAACTTGATTTTTTGAATTGAATTAATACTATTATTAGTTGAGGTCTGATCACTTTGTAATTGGTTATTTTGTGTAATTATATTTTTAGAACTATTATATATATTAACTGTACCTGATATTTTAGCTGTTTTGGTTATTAAGGTTAAAGTTTTATCAATCTGTAAGTCATCATTAACAGTTAAATCAAATGAATAGTCGATATAATCATCGCTGGTCACTTGCCAGCTGTAAGTACCACTTCTAATTTCATTTATAGAATAATTACCATTAGAGTCAGTAATATCTGTTTTTCCAGCTATACTTACTTTAGAACCTTCTATAGGTTTACCGAGCTCTTCTGTAGTTATCGTACCTAATATATTATAGTATTTAGTTTCAGATATATTATTTGAGCTACAGCCGGTAATTAATGTTATTAATATAATAATTATTATTGCTATATAATAAGTTTTATATTTTTTCATTTTATCCTCCCAAAATGATTATAGTATATTGGACTATTAGAAATTATTAATTATTATATATAAGTATAATGAAAATTTCTTTAAAAAACAAATTTTAGATTATTTTTATTTGTAATTATTATTAAATGAATGAATAACAAAATAGAAAGTATAATTATATTAATAATTTATTTCAAGAGGATTTTTATATATATTGAAGGAACATTATCCTGAGTTTAAATTTATTTATACAAAAAATAAGAAGGGAACCCTCTTAATTAGAAGGTTCCCTAAATAAATCAATAATATTTTAAACCAATTTATTTATTTATTGTTATTCTTTCTTCTAGAATATCCTCTGTAATAGTGCTTTTATCTTTTAGATACTCTACTAAGACTTCTTTTTCAGTTTCGTTGGTAGTTTTACTGGAAATAGGATCAGCTGCATCAGCATAGTATTTATAAACATAACTGTTAATAGCAAAAGTATATTCTTCATTAGGTGAAACTCTTTTACCATTTAGATATACTTTGATATCTTTGATTTTACCATTTTCCATTTCTACAGTATATTTAGTGCCTTTAGATACATGGGTCATTACAGGACCTTCACCATAATATCTAGCCTGACTTAATAACATCTTTTCTAAGTCACGACCATTTACTGTAGCTATAGTGATATTATTGTCATATCCAAAGCTGGAATATAACATACCTAATGATTCATTATATACATTACTATTAGCGGGATAAGTAGCTCCAGTTGCCAGTTGGTCACTTGGGAAGGCAGCAACATCTACACCAAGGACTTCTTTGGCGGCATCTGCAAATAAGTTACCTGCACTAACTGAACCTTCTGCTTTACCAACTGTACTTAGGGCAACATTAGTATATGCTACTTTGTCACCGGATCCACCTTGTTCAATGGAAACGGAAGTTCTATTTAATTCTTGATCAGCATAATAGCTTTGTAATTTTTCTGAACTAATCACATCTTCTAAATAGTGGATTATTGTATCATTAACTCTTATATAAATATTCTTACCTTCAGTTTCGGCTTCAAAGTCATAAGAGCTGGCTACATATGAGTTATGAGCAACTGTAAAGGTCTTACCTTCTTCAATTTTATTTCCAGCCATATCAATCAATTCTACTCTCTTGACATCGCCAACCTGATTAACAACTATATTATAATTTAGTCCGGCTGGTCTTAAGTCAATTGAGTTATCTCTCTTATAATTTGTGGCCAGCATATCTTTAATTTGTTGTGTAGTCATTTTATAAATAATAATGTTATTTCCAAATGGTTCTAGTTCAAATACATTACCTACGGTAACAGTACCAGGACCAATGCTTCCAACTCTAATACCACCAGAGTTTTGGAAGGCAAAGTCTACATCGTAATCTAAGTCAGCAATTTCTTTTGAATTGACCATTGCATCAGACATAAGGGCACCCAGATTACCATTTCCACTAATACTATTATCTACATAAGCCAATTCGCGACTGAAGATTTCTTCAACATCGTCCTGATAGGAAGCTATTTTTTCTTGAACAGCCTTATCTTTCTTTTCAACATTTTCTAATTTTATTAATTCACCAGTTCTATCTACAACATTTTTATTTTCATCAAAAGTAAGGGTTACTTTACCCAAGTATTCTAGGTCTCCACCCGCCTGAGTAACTAAAGTATTATTAACAATGGGTGGATTCTGTACAACAGTATGGGAGTGACCGCCGATGATGGCATCGATGCCATCTACTTCTTCAGCAGCTTCCTGATCCCAGTTATGGCCTACGTGGCTTAGTACAACAAATGCATCGCTTTCATCTTTAAGATGTGTATACTCTTTTAAAGTATCCATAGGATTTAAGAACTTTAGACCATATAAGTTTTTAGGTAATGTAGAAGGATAACCACTTTCCTGTACCTGAATTAAACCTAACATGGATATTTTAATACCATTAGCAGTTTCAATCATAGTATAAGGTTCAGGCTGGGGCATATCAGCTTCATTAGTATCTACTTCAAGATTAGCTAAAATCATTGGAAAATTAGCTAACTCCATGTTTGCTTTTAATCTTTCTTGTCCATAGTCGAATTCATGGTTTCCCAGTGTAAGAGCCTGATATCCAGTTTCATTCATTAGGTCAAACATAGGTTTACCTCTTAAGTTTTCACCGTCAATAACATATTCATCTACAACCGGATTACCACTTGATGGGTCACCTGCACTTACTAAGATTACATCATCATATTCAGAATTATTTTCAAATTGTTTTTTAAGAGCTGCTATTTTAGAAAAGTTTTCAATTGATCCGTGTTCATCATTAGTGTGTAAAATTACTACTTTGGTATTATCTGCTGCTTGTGTCATTTGTGGTGTGAAAAGCATTGCCCCGATAAAAGCAGCCACCACAAATAAACTAATTAATATATTTCTTTTCTTTAAATAAGCAGACATAAATATATCTTCCCCCTCAATTAATATATTATTTTTCTTTGTTTACTAAAAAGAATTCTTCATTTCCCATTAATTCCCCATTAGGCATAACCATATTACCGTTAGGGTCTTCAATAATCTTTTCTCCATTTTCAATTTTTTTATACTCTTTTTCTGAATAACTTCTTATTACATCCTTTACCTGAGCTCCTTTAAATATTTCAACAATTTCACCGTTAACTTTAATTTTCATTTTTTACACCTTCATATTTAAAGAAGGCAGACAAAATTAATGCCTGCCTTCTTTTTATTTAAATTTACTCAGTTACATCTAACTTATATACACCCATACCATTTTCATCAGTTCTTAGTTTTTCAATTCCTGAAATGTTCATATCATTAATATATTCCATTGCTTCAGGATGTGAACGGAAAGTTACAGTACCAGCTGGTTCAAATGGTTTAATATTCCAATTATAGGTGGGTTGTGGGTTAACTTTACCTTTTGCTTGAATATAGTCAATAATTACTTGTCTATTGGTAACTCCACTTGGAGCATATACGGGATCTTCTTCAACACATGGAGGGAAGTCTCCGCCTCCACCAGCTCTATAATTATTTGTTACTACTAAGAATTCCATATCTTCAGATAGTGGTTCGCCATTATAAGTTGCGTTTACAATACGTTCACCTTTTGGCTTAGTTATATCTACTTGATATTCAATTCCTTCAATTACATCATAGTTATAAGCTGAGAATTCAGGATTGAGTAATTCTTGTTCTCCAGATTTATTAGGATCTATTTGATTATAATTTTCAGCACTTCTTTCTAACCATTCAATAACTTGAGCACCATTGAAATGCATAACACTTATCTCATTATCATAGATATAGATATCTGTTACATCACCTATTGTTACATCACCTTTCCAGACTTCTGTAAAGTAATCTGCACTTTCTCTACCAGCTTGGAAGGGTGCTGCTGCTGAAAGAATTGGTAGATCAGAATATTCACCTGAACTAAATTCATCTTTTGCCCACCAGAGTTGTGCATCATTTACGATTTGAGTTACTGTAGAATCTTGAACTCTAGCAAGATAAGAAGTTATATCAATTTCAGATTGACCAATTGGAGTTTCAACATAAGCAATTGTGGCTTCATGTCTTTCTTTAGCAATTTCTTCAATTACAGGGCTTGATTCAGTGTCTTCAGTAATTGGAACATGTCTGACATTATGATTAGTTACTTTCCAACTACCATTACTTTGTTCTAAAGTTAGATCAATAACTCCAACTGAAGATGCCCAGGAACCTGGCATTACAGTAGGTACACCAAATAAAGTTCCCTCTTCAGGATTTACTCCCTCAAGATCTTTATATTCTTCTGGGAATGTACCATGGTGGTGTCCTGTAATTAAAGCATCTACACCATCAATTTGTGCTACATAATAACTAGCGTTTTCTCTGGCATCATAGGAATCAACAGGGGCATCAGTAATACCACTGTGACTTAAAACTACCACAATGTCAGATTTCTTTTCTATTTCAGGTATAATTTCTTTTGCTGTAGGTACGATATCTTTGATTACAACATTGCCTTCTAAATTATCTTTACCCCAGCGCATAGTTTGAGGTGGGATAAAACCAACTACACCAACTTTAATATTCTTGCCATTAATTTTCTTATCTAAGATGGTATATGGTTTTACATAATGTTCACTTTCATTATCAGCCATATAAATGTTAGCAGCTAAAAAAGGAAAGTCTGCTCCTGCAGCAGCCTTTTCAAAAAAGTCCATAGGATAGTCCTGGAGTTCGTGATTCCCAACAGCAGCTGCTTCATAACCTGCTTTATTATAGGCTCTAACTATAGATTGGGATTCACCTTCTTTGATAGGATCAATTTGATATTCATGTAAACCTAAAAGGCTTCCCTGAATAAAGTCACCATTTGAAACTAGCATGGTGTTTTCACTATTTTCTCTAATTTCTTGAATCACTGTATAAGCTTTAGAGAATCCTACTTTTTCATTGGGTTCATTTGCCATGTAATCATACGGCATTAGATATTGATGAACATCAGAAGTTGACATTATTGTTAATTTTTCTGCTGCCACCGCACCAACTGAGAATGTTAATAATAAAACGAAAGTTAAAATTAATGAAATGGAAAGTTTCTTGTTTCTAATCAATATTTATTCCCCCCTAAATATATTTTTATTTATATTAACATGGCTTTTTGTGCCATTATTAATACCAGAATTTATTAAATAAATTTCAATAATTAGAGAAATGAATTAAATTTATTGAAGACATTCTTTTTACAGGGGTACTAGTTAGAAAATTATTATATAGTAAAATGTAAATATTATTATAAATAATTATAGTTTTGATATTAAGCATAAAACTTAAGAGTTTTACGGGAAAGTGTCATTGGGGAAGAAATAATTATATAAATATTTTTTATAATATTTATCTTCTTAGCGTTTATAATTTTATAAAACTCAAACTATTTTGTCAAGTACATTACATAAAATGGTAATAAAAACATATAATGCTATATTTTTTAAATATTTATTATATAAGATTTTATTATAAATTAATGGGAAGCTTTTTAGGCTTCCCATTGCGGGGTGACAAAATTATAAAACAAATTTCCAAATTATTTTTCAATCCCTTCTCGGGCTATAATTCCTTTTTGATAATAGTGTTTAATTTCTTTCATCTCAGTTACCAGATCTGCGTATTCAATGATTTTATTATTAGCCATTCTACCTGTTATAACTACTTCTACATTTTTTGCTCGATTTTCAATAATATCAATCAAGTCATCAACCTTAAAAAGATCATAATAAGTAGCAATATTAGCTTCATCAAGGATAACTAGATCATATTTACCAGAATCTAATATGTTTTTAATCTTTTTAAGTCCATAATCGGCTGATTCAATATCTTTTTTATTTGGTTGACCTTTAATAAAGTAATTTTGTCCATACTGTTCTACAGTTATTCCTTCAATATCAGCTAAACTATTTAATTCACTATATTCCATACCTTTTACAAACTGACCAATAAAAACATTTAGCCCAGCCCCTACTGCTCTTACTGCAAGTCCGATTGCTGATGTTGTCTTTCCTTTACCATTACCGGTATAAACATGCACCATACCTGCCATTAATAAAACCTCCATAATTAAATTAATAATTTCTTAAAAACAAAAAAACTGCCTCTACTTAGGAGACAGTTTAATTAACCAAATTTAAAGTACTTATCTTTTAAAAGATAAGTATTAATAAATCAGATTAACCTCACATCCTCTAAGCCGGAGTAGTGAAGTAATCGTAAAAGCAAGTCTTCTGGCTTCCAGTTTATAATAATAACTCCTTCCCACTTTAAGGCAGTGGAGTTATCAAATAGATACTGGTTACAGCTGCGACTACAGCAGTGGACTTTCACCACTTTCCTTTTTAATCTTTTATTAAAAAGAACTTTTACTTTACTTAATATTTAATTTTATGTTAAAAAATAAAAATAGCTGCATTTCCAACCAGGAAAGGCAGCTTAATGTTGAATATTGATTAATCATAAAAGCAATTATGATTAATTTAAAACTCCCATTCGCATCTCTAGGTCGGAGAATGACGATGTAAACAATCATGGCAAGTCTTCTGGCTTCCAGTTTATAATAATAACTCCTTCCCACTTTAAGGCAGTGGAGTTATCAAATAGATACTGGTTACAGCTGCGACTACAGCAGTGGACTTTCACCACTTTCCTTTTTAATTCTAAATGAAACCATTATTGAATTAATATTTTATTTTAAACTAGTATAACACAATGATTTGTGTTTTACAAGGATTTGAACGTATGTATTTTATAAAAATAAGCATGAAATAAGCCGGGTTTAAAAACCCGGCTAAATTATAAATTTATTCTTCTGTTTCTTCTTCTTTAGTACCTTTCATTTCTTCTAATTTATTTACTAGATCGGGTACTTTATCAATTAATTTTTCTAAAGTAGCTTTGCTTTTTACTGGTAACATTTCTACATTGCCATCTTTTATAACCAACATTGCGTCCGGAGTTATTTTACCACCAACTCCGCCGCCTCCTCCACCGGAGGAACCTTCTTTACTATCTTCACCAAAACCTCCGCCAAAACCGAAGGAAGCAGTAATAATAGGAATAATCTTAACATCATCAACAACGATTGGTTCACCTACAACAGTTTCTGTCTTTAAAAATTTATCCAGCTTGCCATACATAGATTCCAAAATTTTTTGAGTATTTTCCATAAATAACACCTTTCCTTTCTTTTTTAAATTTATATTAAAAAGTTATTAATACTTACGATAATATTTAAATACCTGCCATAATATTTTAATGGTTTTGAGGGAGAATATAAAAATTAATGATCTAAATATTAATTGAATGGGTACTATATAGCCTATTAATTTACCTTCACTTTGTAATATTTCTTTTTCCCAATTTATATCTATTTTTATAGGCATTTTAGGATAAATGCCTTTAAGGCTATAATAATAACCTAATAACCAGCCATTAAGGTGAGGTTCTTCTAAACCAATTAAGAAATATAATTTTAGGTTTTTAGGTATAATCATTTTTAATAAATCTGTAAAAAGTTTTATTAGATGTTTTATATTTTCTACTTTAATTAACTTAATAGGAAAACCTGATCTTTTTTTCTTATCTTTCTTTTTTTTAGTTTCTTTGGCTTTTTTGATTTTTTCAGTTACTTTTTCTTCGATCTCTTTTTCAGCAGAATCTTTTTTTATTTCCTTTTGAAATGAAAGAATTTTAAAGTATGTAATTTCTTTTTGTCCTTCTTTTTGATATACAAAGCTAAAGAAAAATGTACTAACCGAAAATTTATAATCCAATTTTTCTTCATAGGAGTATTTAAATTTATATTTATATTTTAGTGATAATAAAAATAGAGTAAATAAAATTATAAATAATATTACGTAAAGGATAATAAGTAGAATGAACATTTATATTCCCCCTTAAGCGGAGAACTAAACTTAAGTGTAAAATTTCTACATCTTTTACTTAATTATATAATATATTCACATTAATTACTATGGTATAAATATTAAAATTTTATTAAATGTTTTAATAAAAATAAGGTTATCTTCTATTATGTCAAAGATAATCTTTGGTTTAAAAAAATATAACAATTTAAATCTGCTCTTCAATTTCATTAAATATATATTTTTTAAAATTTTGAGCTGCTTTTATACATTCTTTTGTTTCTTCTAAAGAAGGATCATTCCAATGATCTGGATATCTAGAATCAATAGCATAAGCTGAAAGCAGATCTGCTTGTTCAAATAATGGTTCAGGAACAGTTCTTTTCTTTTTAATCACATTTAAGAGATATTTTAAGTCATGTATTTTTTTGTAGTAGAGATTTAGGTATATAATATATGCTTTGAGAAACTTTTCAGCCGCTTGTTGACAATGAAAACAAACTAAATCATAGTATGTACCATCATTTTTAATAACAAATTCAGCTAAACCTAGGTCATTATTACCTTCATAAATCCATTCTTTAATAAAATCTTCTTTTTTAGGGTCCAATATTAAATAACATCCTCTCTGATTACAAATATATATTATTTATTCAATATATTTAAAGACTAAATCATTTAAATCCACATCTAGGTATTCAGCAATTAAATCACACTTTGCTTTTAATAAGAAAAAGATAGGTCGTTTTGCTTCAGTTAATCCTTCTAAGTTACCCTGACCTTTACTTATAACAAGGTCTGCTTTATTATATATATTTAAGAATTCTTCATTAGCTTGTTCAATTAACATCCCAGGTGCTGTACAGCCACTTGATATAATTTTAGCATAATCATTTAGACCTATTAACTTTGCTTCTTTTAAGGTGATATCATTTAAGACCGGTTCTTCTCTGACGGCATAGATTAATTCAACATCATATTCTTTTAATTTTTTAAGCAATAATTTATCTAAAACTGCTTCTCCTGCATTATCACCAATAATCAGAAGTTGTTTAGCGGACTTCATTTTTTTAGTAAACTTTTGATAATCATCTATTGATAGACCTTTTTCCATTGTATTTAATATGCTTTCTTCAACCTTTATTTTAACACTTATTCCTGCATCTATTACATTACCAGTAGCAGAGAGAATTAATGCTTTTTTTAAAGGATCTTCATCATTTTTAATTAAGTCTGTTAAATCTTGATAAATATCCATTGCCATTTTTATATTTTTTTCTTTTAATTTTTGATAAGGGTCTTCTATATTTGTTTTTTCCTTTATCATTTTTTGAATTTGGCTAACCACTAATGGAGTTGGACCAGAGTTTCTAATATCAGGTATCATTTTTGAATATTCATCAATTATTTCATCAATAATTTTTTCGTTATCAGTAACCATTTTAGATGCTTCTATTGCTTGTCTAAGTATACAAGAAATACAATCATATTGAACTTTCATTATTAAAACCCCTTTCAATTTAATTCAATAATTTTTACTAAATCAAATATAATTTACTTAATTCTAAATTCATTGTAAAAAATCTATGAATTAATTACAAGAAAAATTATTAAATATACTAAATTATAGAATTATTGATTAGCTGAGGTGACCATTTTTTTGTATCTAATTGTAATTAATAGTCAACTTTAATTTTAATTATTTACAAAGATTAAAATAATAAATCCCTTATCATTTAAGTATATTAATGATAAGGGAGATTAAAAAAAGGGTTTTAAAAAATAGATTTAATTATTTTATTACATTTTGACCACATAAAAAACAGTATTCTGGAGCAACTTCTTCAAAGTTATTAAATTCATGTTCAGGATCATTTGTATAATCCTTTTCAATATTTCCATCAACTATTTCAATTACTCTATCAGTTTTAGAAGCAATATGCCTATCATGAGTAACAATTATAAATGTTGTTTCTAATTCTTCATTAATATCTCTAAGTAAATTATAAATTTTACTTGAGGTATCTGTATCAAGATTACCGGTTGGTTCATCAGCTAATATAATCTGGGGTTTATTCATTAAGGATCTAGCAATTGCAACTCTTTGTTTTTGTCCACCTGAAAGTTTTGTAACAAGTTTGTTTTCAAATTCTTTTAATCCAACTAAATCCAATAGTTCCCTTGCTCTATCCTTTTTGTTTTTAGTTGACAAGCCCTTGTCTATCCAGTTGGGAATCATCACATTTTCTAAGGCAGTAAATTCTGGTAGTAAGTGATGAAATTGAAAAACAAAACCAATATTTTTATTTCTAAATATAGCCAGTTCATCATCATCTAATTTATTAATTTGATTATTATTTAAATATATTTCCCCATCTGTTGGCTTATCTAGTGCCCCTAGTAGATTTAAAAGTGTAGACTTACCAGAACCAGAAGGACCAATTATTGATGAGAACTCACCCTTTTTAATTTCTAAATTTATACCGTGTAAAACCTCATTTTTCACTTCTTTACCATATACTTTTATTAAGTCTTTTGTTTCAATCATGTTAAGCATTATGGATCACCTCAATCGGATTTAATTTAGCAGAATTACGGGCAGGAATTGTGGCGGCAATCATACCAGCAGCAGTTGCAATTATTATAGAAATTAAGATAAACTTAGGTTCAATGGTTATGGGAAATAAAGCATCTCCTGAATCACCTCTAGTAAAAGTAACAAAGGCTTGACTTAAACCAATTCCAGTTAGTGCACCTAAAATTGAACCTGTTAAGCCTAAAATTGCTCCCTGGATTAAAAATATGGTACCGACACTTTTTCTTTTAGTTCCCATTGCTTTTAAAATACCAATCTGTCTAGATTTTTGTACAACTGATACAGCTAATACACTTGCAATACCAAGTGTCACTGCAATAATTACAAAAACCTGTATGATTAAACTAGAACTAGACTGACTTTGTAAAGCAGTTAGTAAAGATTCATTATTTCTCTGCCAGCTTTCGGCATTAATATTACTAAACCGGGCCATTATTTGGTCTGAAATCGAATTAGAAGTAAATACATCTTGGATTTGTACTTCTATATTAGAAACTTTATCACTAAAGTTTAAGAGTGTTGCAGCTCTTCGTATTGATAAAAAGATCCAGCTAGAATTTAATTCTTTGGAGCCAAGGTCAAATATACCGCTAATAATGAAGCGATCGGTTATACCACCTGATGTATTTATTTTTAAGGTATCGCCTGGTTCTAATTCTAATTCATTGGCTAATTCTGAACCTATTAATATATTATTACCACCTACTTCAGATTGTCCATTCATAATATTGTCTTCAATATTATAAATACTATCTGCTTTATTTATTTCTACTCCTCTTAAAACAATTGGTAAGTTCTTTTGGCCTCTTACTGCAAAACCTGAACCATCAATAGTGGGGGAGACCGAAGTTATTTCATTAACACTATTTAGATACTCTTCTATTTCTCGCCACCTATTTATACCGGTTTGTGAACCGGCAAAAGTAACAATTCTGGAATATTTATCTTCATTTACTACTAAAGGCCTGGGTCTTTGATCTTCCGGTAGTACAGTAATATGAGGAGAACTTCCTACAGTTTGATTTACTAAATCCTTCTGTAGTCCACTAATTAAAGATCCTAAAAAGACCTGTACTGCTACCCCTATGATAATTCCCAGTAGTATTAATATTGTTTGTGTTTTACCTGATTTTAAAAAGCGCCAGGCAACTTTAAATTCAAACCACATTCAAATCACTCCTCAATCACTACAGTTTGGCCGTCATTAAGATTGGTCGGATTTAATACTTTATCTCCTTCTTGTAATCCTTTTGTTACAATAACCTTACCGTCATAATTTTTATCTACTTCAATATTTTGTCTTTGAGCAGTTCCATTGTTAAATATATATACATATCTACTACTATTATCTTCTAATACATAATTGATGGGTACTAATAAAACATTTTCTTTACGTTCACTTATTATTTCAACTGAAACTGACATATTTGGTATTAAGACCTCATTTTCTTCAGTTGGTTTTAGATATACTTCAATAGTTCCTCTGTCAGAATCGATACTAGGAGCTATTTCAAAAATTTCAACTTCATATTTTCTATTTGGAAAAGCCTCTGGAGAAACATAACCCTTTTTACCGATTGATAGTAGGTTTAACTCCTTTTCATCGGGACTAATTTCAATTTGAAGGTCTTTAGTACCAATTTCAAATAATGTTCTGCCTGGTTGTACATATTCTCCTTCTTCTACCGTTTTGTCTAATATTACTCCATTAATAGGAGAACTGATATTATATTTTTCTAAATTAACTTTTGCTCTGTTTAAGGAAGCTTTGGCAGAGTTTAAATTACCTTCTGCAACCTGATATTGTTTTTGAGCAGCTTGGTAAGCCACTTCTGATCTTTTTATTTCTTCTTTTGCTTCTTTTACTCTGTTGTCACGAGAATTTCTTAATTCCACTAATCTTTGTTCTAATACTTTCTTTTTTGATTTCAAAACATTAACATTATGCTGTTGTTGTTCAACTTTTATTTCTTCAATGGCATCATTTTGATATAAGTACTGTCTTCTTTCTAATTCGCTTACTGCGTTTTGAATTTCTAATTCAGCCTGTTCTATTTCTTCTTTTAATGATTCATCATTTAAATCAGAAGCATTTTCTAATTTTGTTTCTGCTAAACTAATCTGTGCTTTTGATTCCTTTATTTGAGCTTCAGTTTGCTTTAAAGAAGCTTCTGCACTTTTAACTTGTGCCAATGCTTGTTCATATTCAGCTTGAGCTATATCATCATCAAATTCTAAAAGTAAGTCACCTTCTTTAACTAAATCACCTTCTGTAAAGTTTATTACATCTACATTTTCAGCAATTGTTGAACTAATTTCGACTGTTTTATGGGGCTTTACAATACCGGATGCCCTTAAAGATTCAACCAGTTCTGTTTTCTCAATAGTTATATAATCAGTTATGTCTTCTTGTTGTTGGTTTTGATAATAAAACCAACCACCTGCAGCTACTAAAATAATGATTATTAATATAATATAACTTTTTTTCATGATTATCCTCCTTAAAACTTTCAAATATTTTTACTGAATCTAGAAATTTAAGAAATAATTTATTATTTTCTTATCTTACTTTATTTACTATATTATACCACAAAATGTGATTAATCTATAAAATATATTACAATATATGATAAAAAAATGCAAATTTTTTATAAAATATAAAAAAACTCCCTGAACAAGGGAGATTACTAATTCTAATTTATTTAATTTATTATCTCAAGTTCGACAAAATATTTTCTATAAAATCCTCTATCTCTGGATATTAATTTATTACCATTTTCAATAGCATGACCACCAATTATAAAATCCGGTATAATATGTAGTCTTGATTTTATAAGTTCATTACATTTATTACAATAATAACTTTGAAAATGGCCACAATTACTGCATTGTAGTTTAGTATTTCTGTTTTTATTATAATCATTCCAAACTTTAGAGGCAATCCAAAGCCCCTGTTTTCCTGTATTTTTAATAAATATATTAACATCTAATAAAAAAGAGTCTAATAGAGATTGTTCATTAAATTGTGATGCTAATTCACTATAAACTATTTCGGAAATTATGAGTTTATTTGATTTAGAATAATCTTTTAATAAATTTAAAGAAGAAACTTTAAATTTAGGATCTGGTAAAAGTATATCAAATAAAATATTCGTATCAATTGCTATTGTCATTACCTCTTAACTCCTTTATTACTTTATCTGTATTTGTACTTTTATTGAGAATACCTACATATTGGTCAATTTTATCCTCATTGATATCTTTTTCGATATAATAACCTTGTGCAGTTTCTTTAATTTTTATATAATCTCCAGATTTTAATCCTAATTTTTTTCTTAACTTTTTAGGAATTGTCACTTGGCCTTTGGAAGTCACTTTAGCTTTATACAAAATTCTTACCTCCTTGTAAGGATAATATTCCTTACTTTTAGTATATATTATTTATTATAAAAAGACAAATGAAATAACTTTTTAATTATTGTAATCAGCAAATTTATTCAACACTTGTTTCAGTTGTTTATTATTTAATAATTGGGGTTTTCCCATAGTTTTAGCACGGTAATATATTTCAGCAATATATTCTATCATTTCTGTAATTTCTAAAGCTTCCTTGATATTATAACCACCTGTAATTAAGCCATGGTTAGCCATTAAACAGGCATTATATTTATCACCTATAGCCTTATAGACATTTTTAGCTAATTTTTTCGTTCCAAAGGTTGCATATTTAGCACAGGGTACTTTATTGCCCGAATAAGCTACTAAATAATGGACAGCGGGAATTTCCTGATTAAGACATGAAATAGTGGTGGAATAAACAGGATGAGTATGGATGATTGAGTTTAAATCCTTTCTTTTTTGATAAAGTAATAGATGTAAAACAATTTCAGAAGAAGGTTTATGTTTTCCTTCAACAACTTTTCCTTTTAAATTTACGATTACAATATCTTTTAAAGATATTTCTTTATAATCAATACCAGAAGGTGAAATAGCAATTAATCCTTCTTTTCTATTATAGATACTTAAATTACCGCCAGTTGCTTTAGTTAGATCTTTATCAAGTAATTTCAATCCATATTCAGTTATTAACTGTCTTTCTTTATGTAATATCATGGATACCATTCCTTTTTATTTATTTAACATCAATGTTTAGTAGTCCAATTTGTTGAGTTTCTTGGGCAAAATCTTTTACTTTTTCGGAAAAATAATCTGCTGCTAACCAGATGGCATGGTAATTAAAGAAATTATCTTTGATAAGATCAACAAGTTCTTCAATATTATCGTCTGTTACTTCTTTGATTAAGACATAAATATGGACTCTATTAAAGATGAAAAAAGATTTCTTTTTAGCCCTAACACAGTATAGTTCATCCTTGTATTCCAACTCTTTAGCTTTTGCTTTCCAGCCATCTGTGGTTAAATTTTTAATTAATTCCTGTTCATGTTCTTTTAATGATTGTATTATAATCACCTTCTTTAAAAATATTATTCCTTTTAATTATTTATGGTTTATAGATAAAAGCCCAGGGTACAATAATTTCATGGAAGGATTTACCACCATGTAAATAACGGGGTTCTTCATACTTATCAGACTTATTAAAATTATGGTTAATTTTATAACCATGGTCTGAAAAGATTAAAATACCTGTTCCTGAAGCAATCTTATCTAAAAATGGTATTAATCGATTTCTGGTTTGAAACTGTATTTCTTCTATAAAACTTATATAATCTTCCTTAAAACTATGAACTTTATTATCTATATAAGAGAATTTAATTATTTCATTACAATTGTTTTGATTATTATTAAGAGAGTCTAATTTATTTAAAACTTCTTTTTGTTGTAAAATATTAATATCTAAACCTGCTTTATTTAAGGCCTCTAACTGAGTTTCTGTATTTGTGGGATTAAGAGCAAATAGAGAGTTCTCTTCGATTATTCTAAGAGCTAATTCATCTATTATTTGTTTTTTTATTATTTTCCAGAGATCCCATCTCATTCCATCTAATAGTAGGCAGTAGCCTTTATTTACATTCATCTTTTCTATTAAATTAGGATATTTATCTTTTAAAAGATAAATCAAATTGTTTCCCATGAATCTTTCATAGTCATCTCCTATAATATCTCTACTATCATGGAAATTGGTAAATAACTTTTGATAATTATTAATTGTTTGTTTTACCTTTTTATATTTAATGGATTTAGGAATTCTATCTTGTATATTAATCTGATTTGATAGTTTATCTAATTTGAAGTAATTATATTCTAGATCAGCTAGATGGTTGACATAGACATTTTTCCAACCTTTAATATCATTTATATTTTCTTTGGAATCTAAAAAACTAAAGCTTTTTTCTAGATAAAGATAATTAGTTATAATTTCCAAAGCATTAATTTTGAATTTAGATAAAGGGCTTTTTTCTATTTGTTCTTTTATTTGTTCAGTTTTTGTTTTTAATTTTTCTTTTTCTTTATAATCAAGGTGAATATTTTCTATGATATTTATAAATTGAATTAAAACTTTTGTGATTAATTTTTTTGATATTTTTTCTGCTTTTATAGCATTGATAACTTCTTCAATATTGGCAGGTGATATTATATCCATGATGGGATTAGTTAAATCCAGCTCATCTATTTTTTTTGTGATTTCTTCTTTAGCTTCAATATTACCTGGTTCAGTATATAGGTTTTCAAACATTTCATTTAATGAGTTTTCAATATCAGTATGTCTTTTTAGTTCTTCCATTAAAATCGTACTGTTTTCTGGAATAATCTCTGTTATTAAATTATTTAAGGAATTATCTATTTTATATATTTCTCTCCAGGCAACAACTGCAAATAGTTTAATGAATACATTAATATCAGTTTCTTGAATAAGGAGATTTAGTTCAGGATAATTTTGGTTTATATAACTTCTTAATATTTCCTCTTTATCACTAGTATCAGATTCTTGTAAATTTTGTTCAAGATGGCCTTTGACTTTTATATAGGTTTTATCATTTACACCAGCACTACCTTCTAACCAATCTTTAAATATTTCTTTGATTTGGGTAGGAGAAAAACTTCT
The DNA here is from genome assembly GCA_964430875.1 of uncultured Halanaerobiales bacterium. Lineage (GTDB taxonomy): Bacteria > Bacillota > Halanaerobiia > Halanaerobiales > M55B127 > M55B127. The sequence goes on along the minus strand of CAYSHP010000004.1, from coordinate 21,984 downwards.
ATTTATTAAATTTTCATATAGTTCATCTAGATCTCTTTCAACCAGTGAAACATCTCCAGATAAAGCAGTGTTAATTCTTTTTATTACATTCCGGTTTAAAATATTATCTAAATTTTCATAAATATCTTTATCTAATTTCACATTGATTAGGTTTCTAATTGGGCGAGCAAAGCGTTTATTACCTGCTGCTTCCATATTATCTAAGTAAACTTCAATCTTTTCTTTATATTCAGGTGTCTTTAATTTATCAATATATTCGTTTACTCCCTTATCAATGATCTTTTGTACTTCTTTTTTAGATGGTAAATCAATTTTATCACCTAGTTGAAAGCCACATTCACAAACTGGTATATCCTGCAGATGAGTATAATTATTTCTAGTACATCTTTTACTTAATCCTTGCGCAATTTTTCTTTTGACTTTAACCAGATCATCTTTTACCGAGATAAGTTCTATATTAGCAAGAGATGCTAATAATTTATAACCTTTATTCTCTTTAATATTTTCAATTGGTTTAAACCGATCTGGTCCTTTTTGCTGATTATGTTCTTTTTGATATATATCTATATATTCTTGTTTAAATTCGGAAAATTTATTTTTTAATTCTTTAAAAAAACCTTCATCATAGATTACAGAACTATCATTTAAAGAAGAAAGGAGATTGTTTTTAAAGTTTCTTAATTTATTATACTTATCTTTTTTAGGAATAATTAATTTTTCATGGTTGAGATAGTTTGCCATGTTTCGATAATCAGCTAGATTATTATTTAAAAAGTTTTTAACCTGCTCTGTTTTTTCTAAGTACTTTTCTATATTAGGCATATTTCGATACTTAGAAGCAAATCTTTCTAAACCTTCTTCTGAAGAATAGCTAACCATTATTTCAGATAAAAGATCATCAATTTTATTTAAATAATTATTGATTTGTTCTAAGTTGAAGTTTTCAAAATTACTGTCATTTTTAAGTCTTTCAATTTGGTACTTCATATTATCAATATCAGTTTTTAGTTCTTTTTTCTTATCTATTAAATGGTCCCAGATATCCTGTTGTAAGGGTAAAGAAAAGTGTTTTTTACGAAAACGAGGTGGTAGTAAGGAACAGTTACTTAAGATAACTTGAAATTCTTCTTCAATTAATTCCCCATAACCAATGTATTTTATCCGGTTAAAATTACGAGCATTTAAATTGTTAAGACTGATTTTTTTGTTAGAACTATAAGCAGTTAAATAGCCAGAATAAAGTAAAGAATAGATTAGTAACCTAAATTGAGTCTTTGTTAGACCATAGCTGCCTTTTCTTAATTTCCAATATATTTCCTGCAGCGGAGTTTTTTCTTCTTCTAATAAATGGAAAACTCTTTTAATTAAGCCATTTTTACCAGGATCAATGGTCAGTCTAACCCCGTTTTTTCTCTTTTTAATAAGATCCATTGGTTTCATAAAAGAGTCTATAACACTTAATACACGGCCGCTTATTTCTTTTAAGTCATCTACATCTCCCTTGTTAATAAATTGGTCTAATACTTCATCTAGGCGTTCTGTGGTTAAATATGACTTATAGGGAGATATCTTTTTGTGGTCGGGATAGCGATTTTCTAAAAGATTAGAGACCATTTTATCTAAAAATCTTTGAAAGGGTAAAAAGCCTATATTATCAAGTTCTAGTAATTTTTCTTTAAAGCCATTAATTACTTTGCCATTGAAATAGGCATCACGGAAGATCTTACTAATCCTATCCTTTTCTTCTTTTATTAAATTCCTTAATTGAGCCTTTATTTTTTTACCCGTATCTGAACTATCTTTTTCATATTTTTCTTTTAAGATAATTTTTGCAAGGGCATCTTGTAAAAATTCTTTATCTGATAGTTCATCAGGGAACCAGAAGATAAAGGCCTTTTTCTCTTGATCTGATAATTCAGGTAATAAGACATCATTTAAGTATTTTTTATCTTCTTTTACATCTAAAGCATAGTTAATTATTAACATAAAGTCTTCTTCATCTGAAGTTAAACGTTTTGCTGTCTTTTTAATATTATCTATTGAGATTTCCTTGACTGGTAAAAAGTATAGAAAACCATTACGTTCTGTATTTTGCCAGGTAATGGTTCTTTTTTGGCGCGAATTTTGGAACAAGTTATTTAAGGGTAAAAACTTTTCCTGTACATGTTGACCAAGTTTAGTAAAGATTCTTTTGTCATTATCAAACAAATTTGATTTAATGTATTCCGTTCTTCTTTTGATAATTAAATTAACATCTGCTTCTAAATCAATAAAATACTGGTTATCTTTTTTATTATCACTAGCTTTTTTAACAAGGTAAGCTCCGTGTTGGTAAAGTCTATTTAAAATATCTTCAATATATTCATAGTTTACAGCTGGTTCTAAGTCAGTTATCTTAATAAATAACATGTTAGAGATTTCTTTAACATTATATCTTTTATTGATGGGTGAAATGGCAAACAAGATTAACAGTTTAATAAGTTTCAAGCCAATTTCCTTTTCATCTGAATCTAACAGAGTATCTAGTTCTTGTTTATAGTATTTATATACTTTAGTATAAAAAGGATTAGTCTCCATCATTTCTCTGATTCTGCCTACAAAATGATCAAATATTTTGTCAGGTGTTAAAAGTTGAGTGGCTTTAGAATCCATCATCCCTTCAATATTTCTGCTTTGATCACCTTTTAAACGATAATGAATAAAGTCAATAATCCCTCTATGTTGAGAAAAAAGTGGTTTTAAATTATCTAATAAATTAATTGCATTAGGATGGACAGGATATACTTTAAGAAAGTCCTCTTCACTAAAGTTTATCTCTGGAAAGGAGTTTTTATAATCTTGATAAATATCTTTAACCTCTTCTATTTTATCTTCTTTAACTTCAATCAGCCTTTTATGGATGAGTTCTTTAATATGTTGACCGGTTAAGTAAAAACGAGTGGGATAACGATCTTTAATTTTATTAAAGGCTTCCGGGGTTGTTTCACCAGTTTTTTCGATTTCTTCCTGGAGAGTAGCTAAAACCCAGGCTGGTTTGCGGTTAGCAAATTCACCTAAGAACTGTAAGAATCTTATATCTTCATTAAAGCGACGGCCATCTGGTTTAGATCTTAAAAATTCAGACAACTCATCAATTAAGATTACTAAGCCATCATACTTATCTTTATCTAATATATCAGCAATTTGATCAAAGATCTGTTGACGGTTATAGCTGAATCGATAAGGTAGATTCAGTCTATTCAGTAATTTTTCAATTAAGTAGATGTTACCGGAAGTAAAAAGTTCAGCTTCATCTAAATTATTTTCTCTTAAAAAACTTTTTAATTTATTTTGATGTTCATCTTTAATGATTTTTGATATTTTATCAATAAATTCTTGTTCGCCCTTTAAGTTAAAATCATTCAAACTTTTATCTTGGTTAATAAATTTAGTAATTTCATCCATAACAATATCTTCTAAGTACTCTTTATTACTATGTTCTACAAGAGAAAGATTAATGGTTATGTAGTTATTTTCTTTTATATTCTGATAGAAATCATCAAGTCTATCAGACCGGTCCTTTTGGCTTAAGATATGCTGCCAGGACTTTTCGTAGTCCAAAAGCAGGCTTAATACACTTAAAAGGTGTGATTTACCGGAACCAAAGTTACCTTCTAGAAAGTATCCTTTACCATTGTTGTTTAGTAAATCATTGAAAAAAGAAAGCATTACTTTTTCAACTTCATCGGTTATTACAAAACTTTCTGTTAAGAAGTCTCTAAGCTTTGGATCCTTTATATCGGCCATTTGGACAACGGTTCTTACCTCTTTAACTTCAACTAGATCTTTAATCTTCATCTTTTGTATCACCCAACTCTTTACTCAATTTTTTAACAGTACCCCAGAGTTTGTTAAAACCCTGATTATTATTTATAATTTCTTTAAAAAAGTCGATACCTTCCTGTAATTTATTAGTCTTTTTAAAAATACTAACTAAAGTAGCTTTTATATAGTAATCAGAAGGGTCATTGCGAAAAGCTTCTTTTAAGTAATCTAAGGCTTTTTCATAGTCCTCCATTTTATATAAGCTGAAACCAGCCTGTTTAATTGCAAAGTCATTACCTGGTTCTATTTCTAAAGACTTTTCATATTCTGCAAAGGCTTCTTCATATCTATCTAACTTTTCTAATTTTTCAGCTAATAGATGGTGTAAAAATACATTATCTGATCTACTACCGACTTTTAATAATGTTTTTAATTCTTTTACAGCTTTTTTAGGATCTTTATCTTTCATTTTTAATTTGAGTTTTTCCTTATAGGCAAATTCATCTTCCGGATTTTCATCTAAATATTTATCATAATATTGGGCCGCCATCTCAGTTTCTCCCATCTTTTCATAGATACTACCCATTAATTTTTGAAAGGATGTATTGTCTGGTTCTTCATCTAATTTTTTCTGACAGATATTTAAAGCATTTTCATATTCTTTTAATCTAATATATGTTCTTATAATCCGAGATATGAGATAATTACTTTCATTATTTTCTCTGGCCTGTTCAAAGAACTCCAGAGCTTTTTCATAGTTCCTTTTATAGAAGTTGACATTGCCCTTAACAATTAAGGCCCGAGAATCACCAGGTTTTTGGTTAAGCACTTCATCTGCTAATTGTAATGATTCTTCAAGTTCACCTGTTCTACTTAAAGTATCAGCTAAACTTGCTTTAATATATCTATTATCAGGATATTTATCTAAAGTATCTCTTAATAAAGTTTTAGCTTCATTATATTTTTGTTTCTTTTTTAGTTGAATGGCTTCAGATAAGATATCCTTCACCTGCATATATGGGTTTTGGGCCATGATATCGTTCTCCTCTTTTAATTTTTAAAATCCTTTATATTATTATATCTATTAATAGCTATAATATCAATGATTAGCGGTCATTTCTCTATAAAAAGCAAACAGGACTGGAATAAACCAGCCCTGTTTAGGTTTTCTATTCTGCATCTATAAATTTATGGAGTGTATCCATTGTAAGAGAGTTTTTAACTAAATCAATAACTTCTGGTTGCTCCATTATTAAAAGTAGTGATTTAGTAATTATTTCAAAGGGATAAGGATAGTTCTCCTCTGCTTGATTAATATTTTTAAGATCGCCATTTTTAAATTTAGCCAGCATTTCTAAAAATGAAAAGTCTTCTTTATTAATTTTTTTTATTGTTTCAGGAGCGTTATTGAGAATAATATTGGGATCAACAAACCTAATAATCGCAAGATGCTTTATGTATCTTGATTCACCACTGCCGGCTGGATACTCTACTATTTCCTCTATATCTTTATCTGGCTCTTCTTCTTTTGCTTTGGCCAGAAACCAATTAGCATAATGGTAGGCAAAGGTATTAGTATTGTAGTTTTGAAATTCTTCTAAAAGTTTTTTTATATTTTCTTGACGTTCTTCATTGACACGAGGTTTACCATTTTCCATAAAGGTATCAAGCAATAGTGTTAACTGGACATCAATTATTTTTTGGTTGTTAACCAAATTATTTTCTTGATTAATATCTTTTATAAACTCTAAAATACCAATTTCCCTGGCAACATCTAATTTAGTTAATGATTCCCTTATCATGTCCAATACATTTTCATCTAGAGCCGAATCTAAAAATTTAATTGCTTCCTTCATCTCTTTTTCATCATTTAATTCATATATGCTGTCAAGATAATAAGATAGATATTCTTTAAAATAGTCTGAGTTTATTGAGTTAATTATATCTTTTGTAAATCTCTTCTTAAAGTTTGAGATAGTTTTTTGAAAGTTTTCGTTAATATAATTGGTTGTTATTATCGAATCAATTATTAGATCAGTTTTTTCAGTATTATTTAATATTATCTGGTCATTGGTGGAAAGAAATTTATATTCATTATTATAAAAACATAATCTTTCCAAATAATAGCCGAGGTCAACTTCCACTTCTATGCACTCTTTAAATTGTTCAATTTGTTTTTCGGTTAGTTTTTGATCAACATCTATTATATCAAAAACTTTTTCAACCTCTTTTAGATATTCTTTATACTTTTTTGTAGAAATCCTTTCTTTTATTGAATAAAGATCATTCACCATTTTTTGGGCCATTTCAGCCTGATTTTCACTTTCATCGACATCTAAAAGATTAAAACGGTAAAATTCATCTGCTAAGAGTTCATATGCTTTATTATAATTTCTATATTCTTTTAGAATTCCAATCATACTATTTAGCAAATAGATATTATTGTTGGATTTTTTATAGCCTTTTTCTAAATTTTTAATACCTTCTTTAGGTTTATTAAGTGCCAATTTAACTTCAGCTAATTTCATATATAAAACCGATGAATTTTTATATGTTACAAATTCTTCTATTTTTTCCTCCGCTTCTTGAAATTTTTCTAATTCAATTAAAAGATTCGATATTAAAAAGGCCACTACATCAGAGATATCATCTTTTACAATCCGGTGGTATTTTAGTAGATAAGCAAGACTTTCACTGGGCTTTTCTAAAGCAGCTGCAGCATAACCAGCTAAATTAGAAAAGAGAGGTTCTACAGGATAGTCCTCGTCAGCTTCTTTTAAAAGTTGATAAAAGCCTTCAGTCATTTGATTTAAAGACCTACCATGTTTTTTGTCCATATAATCGGATATTTTATCCAAATAATATTCTTTGGACATACTAGGATTTACTTTAGCACAGCATTTTTTGTACTTTTTACCACTTCCACAGGGACAGGCTTCATTGCGCTCTATTTTATAACCTGATTTTTTACTTATTTCTTTAGAACGAAAGTTTTCTTTGATATCAATTTCTCTTTCTGCATACTTTCTTTCTGCTAAAAAATTAATATCCTTATCATTTTTATTAAACATATCTTCAAACATATAAATCCCCCTTTATTTAATAATTAGATAATAATTTATCCATTTCTTTTTCTGTAAGGATAGCTTGTAAAGTAGCAAATAATTCTTCTGATCGTTCAGGATATTGATCAAAAACCTGACTTAAATCTTTAATTTCACCTTTTTTAATTTTTGCTATAGTATCAAGATATTCCAGATAATCCTGCTTAATATTCTTTCTTAAAAAAGAATTATTAAGTACATAATCTGGACCTAATATTTTTAAGGCTACACTATACCTTAAAGGAACAGCTAAATTTTTCTTAATTGGTTTATTTACTATGTCATCTAACGGTAGTTTATACTCTTTTCCCTCACTTTTGTTTAGTAGCCACTTTGCATAGTGATATATAAAGTTGTCAGAATTATACTTTTCGTATTCTTTTAATAATTTTTTTGCTAATCTATTTTCTTCTTTACAAAATAAGGGATTATCTATTAACTGTAGGTTATAAAATAAACGAGTTAATTGTATATCAACAATTTCATAGGAATCTAATATATTAAAACCCCAGTTATTGTCCACTTTTTTAACATATTGCAATACTTTTATTGCTGTTATATCATCTATATTTGATAATAGATTATGTATTATTAAAAGAGTTTCATCAGGTATATTTTTATCTATAAACTTTAAAAACTCAATTATTTTTCTATCTTTTTGCAGGTGGTAAAGACTTAATAGGTAGTTTCCCCAGACAGAGAAAATAGTTTCGCTATCATAAGATTTTATAAATTTTTTATTATATAAATAGTCTTTATATTCTAATACATTTTCATAATTGCCAGCTGAAAAGTCTGCATTTATCATTAAATTATTAATCATGTTCTGTTCCCTTTTATTAGCTTTTTTAAATATAATATCACGATTGTTTGATAACCACTGATAGTTTTCAAAGATATAAAATAACTTGACTATAAATAGTGGCAAGGACTCATTATTTGATAATATTTTTTTTATATTATTTATTTCTTTTTTATTTATTTTTCTATCCATAGGAATATTTTCAAAGATATTTATTAATTTATCTAGATACTTCAGATAGGTATCTGTCATAGTTTCTCCATGAAATCTTATATTAAATAGATCTTTTAAGGAATTTTCAATTAAGATTATAACATCTTCTTCTTCTGTTTTGGAAGGATCTATCTTCTGTAATCGGTGGTAGTTTTCCTTTAACAACTTTAAAGCCTTATTATAATAGCTATTACTAACCAGAATCTTGATTACCGAATTTAATACATAAATATTATTATCTGAACTCTCATAAGCTTTAAGTAGGTTTTTATAGCCTGCTTCTTTTTTACCTAAAATGAATTTGGCTTCGGCTAGGAGTAGATAAAAAGAATGGTTACTGTAGTTATCTTTGAGGTTTTCACCAATCTCTTCTACTTGTTCAAAAGCACCTAAATCAGCTAACACATTGGTAATATATAATAAATTATCTAAGGTTAAATTTTCCTGTAAGATTCTATAACTTCTCATTAGATAATCTATGGCTTGTTTTCTTTCACCTAATTCGGCTGCTATATTACCTGCCATTTCAGTAAATACAGGATTAACGGGGTGTTCTTGGACTGCTTTTTGGACAAGTTCAAAGGTTTTTTGTAATTTTTTTGGTGATTCAAAGATTTCTTCTTTTTTTAGTTGATTACTTAATTGCATATAGTAATATTCTTCCGGTTGTTCTGGAATAATATTAGCACAGCAGTTTTTATACTTTTTACCACTACCACAGGGGCAGAGATCATCTTCCTTAAATCCAAATTCCATATCTAAGTCAAAAAATTCATTAACAATTTCTTCTGGATTTTCTTCAAATTCCTTCTGATTTCTAAATTCATTGAAATCAAGAATATTGTCATTATCAAAATTCATTTTAGACCACCTTTTTATGATATATTATTTTATTCTTTGTTAATTATAACAGAGTTTTAGTTACAATTGAAGAAGTAAACTTAAAAAATTATATGTTTAAATTTTTAATTACCGAACAAATAGCCTAATAGGTATTTTTATAACAAGTTTGTTTTTAATTGATGGAAAACATAGGAATTTATTGCTTTTAACTGATAATTATTTTCTTTACTTCTTTTTATAATCTTTGGGATAGAATCCTTACTAAAAGATAATTTTTCTTGCGTTTTCTTATTAAATTCATTAATTATATTTTTATTAAATTCGTCAAATAACCCAGCTAATATTATAAGTTCAGGATCTATGAATTTAATAATATTAGTAAGAATGAAAGAAAAACTATTTAAAGATTCATTGATAATCTTTTTGCTTAAAGGGTCATCTTTTGAGTAAGCCTTGATAATTTTTTTATAATCATAGGGAGATGCAAACAGATCTTGTATTTTAGTATCTGCTCCCTTCCAAAGAGCTTCATTGAATTCATCTTCAATTGCTTTTATTGAGGAAGTTGTTATTAAACATCCTTTTTTACCACATGAACATTTTTTACCATTAGGATTTACTATGAAATGTGCTATATTGCCTGCCTTACTAAAACTACCCTTATATAGTTCATTATTTAAAATTATACCACTATCAATACTATCTTCTGCTTTTATATATAAAAGATTTTTATATTTCCTTAAAAATCGATGATTCCATTCGTAAAATGCTTCGATATTTGCATAGTTTTCGATATAGATATTGGTATAATCAAATACATTCTTTAATCTTTTTTCAATATCAAGATCAGGAAGATATTCAATACTATTATTTATTATTTTGTCATTATTTTTTTTATAATTATTAGGAATTGAAATACCAATTCCAAATAAGGTTTTTTTATCAATATCAAATTGTTTAAAAAATTTATTAGCCATTTTATCTATACTATTTAAAACATCCTTAAATGAATTCTTTTTTACTTTTATGATATTTTTATCTAACAGCTTTTTATTTAAATTAAAGAATCCGATTAAAATTATTCTTTCTTTAAATATTATAGATAATGTATATTTGTTTTTTCCATTAAAACTGAGTAATTTAGGTGGTCTACCACCAGTGGATTTACTGCGTTTTTCAATAATTAAATTTTGTTTTTTTAGTTCAGTAATCAGATTGGAGATTGTAGTATGAGAGACATCCAAATAATTACTTAAATCAGACCTTGAAATCGGTTGACGGTTAACTATTTCACTTAAAACTGCTTTTTTGTTATATTTTTTGAGGGATTTTGTATTTTTTATTTCCATTTAGATCACCCTATCTTTTATTTTATAATTATATTATTTTAGAAAGTTTTTAAAAGTCCTTTAAAAAGATTAATTTTTTTTGATTAATTATAACCATAATATTATTGCAAATTAAATAAAAAATTCCTGTAATAGTTAATATCACAGGAATCATATATAAAACATTTAAATTATTAAGGTTCAATTTCTTTTAATTTATATAAATAAAAGTTGTTATAATAAAGATTGTAAGAGAAATAATAGTACTTATTGATAAAGTATTAAATATATATTTACGAGAAGTTAAATCCTCTTCTTTTATAAATAAGGGAATTATAAAAGGAGGCGGCATGACTAACATTGTAATTAAAGCTATATTATACATACTTGTTAAATTTAATAAGTTTGAAAAAATAAAATAATTAATAATTAAGGCAAGTGGTATCAAAATCACCATTCTTATTGCAATAATTTTTATAGGCAAAACTATGTTTTCTGACTTAAATTCTATTTCATAACCAATTATAATTAAAATTAAAGGAACAGTTAAACTGGCAATTAGTTTTATACTTTCCATTATAGAGTTAGCTACCAAATTTGTGTTCTTAATATTAGCAAATCCAACAATATTTAATATAATGCCAATTAAGATCGCAATAATTACAGGTGAAGTAATAAATGATTTAAATAGATTTTTAAAATTAGAACCTTTTTTAGATTGTTTTAATTTAAATAAGATTCCTACTAAAATAAACCAGATAAATATTTCGTGGCCAATATCTATAATTCCTATAAATTTAACATTTTCTATTCCATAAATTGCTGTAAATAAAGGAATACCTAACATACCCATTTCAAAGCCGGTAAATAACAGTTTAAGATAGGGATCTTCTTTTTTTAAAAATGGGGTAATAATTTTGCCGAGGTATAACATTAAGAGATTAATAACAATAACAATAAAGATAACTAATATGTATTCTTTCTTAAAATCAATATCTAAAAAAGCAATAAATAGTAAAGCCGGTAGCGTGATATTTAAGATAAAGTTTTTAACTTCTAAAATAGTGTTTTTAGATAGAAATTTTGTTCGTTGAAAAATATATCCTAAGATTAGTAAAACCAGTAAAGGAATTATTTTAGGCATTATTGAGAGATAATCTACTGCCATAATAGTTCCTCCCATCCGATGTATTTACTTTTTAAAACCTATTCTTTTAGTCAGAACTTCTAATAGTGTTGACCATGGTCCAAAAGTTTTCCATTGGGGTATCTAACTGCACATGGTGGGTAGGTCCAATAATTAGACCTCCGTTATAACCCACCTTTTCTATTCTTTCTTCTATTTCGTTTTTTACTTCTGACTGAGAGCCAAATGGTAAGGTATGCTGTTCATCTACTGTACCCCAAAAAGAAAGTTTATTTCCATATTCCTTTTTTAGATATACAGGGTCCATTGCCTGAGGTTGCACAGGATTTAAAACATCCAGACCTATTTCAATTAAATCAGGAATAATAGGATATATAACACCATCAGAATGGTAGGCAACCTTTATATCGGGATTAATTTCCTTTAATTCAGAGATAAAGTTAGCCATTTTGGGTTTAAAAAACTTACGCCAAAGTTCAGGAGAAATCAGCATTGAATTTTGCGCACCCATGTCATCTCCTATCCAGATCATATCGACGCCCATTTCTGCTAACTTCTTAGCTGCAGTTAAATGGTATTTATAAGGTATATTTAAGATTTCTTCCGCCAAATCAGGCTTTTCAATAAAGTCCATCATTAATCTTTCTAAGCCTCTTAAAGCCCAGGCACATTCAAAAACTGTGGTAACAGTAACTCCCGCAATGAAATATTCATCCTGATATAAATCTAATACTCTTTCGGATTCTTCATATAATTCGGACCTATTAGGATCTGGTGGTTGATAACTATCTAACTTTTCTTCATCTGCTAGAGGATGTCCAACTATTTCCGTATAACGGCCTTTACCATACTTAGTATCATATTTTACAGATTTCCAACCAATTCCCCATTCATCAGTATAAGAGCCTTCTTCTTGGTAATAAGAATTAGCCCAACCCACAGAAGTAAGCAGCATGTCTTCCTTTATATAACGTTCTAAAAGATAATCATTACCTCCTCCATGGGGGTTATGGTATTTTTTGTTATTATCTATATCAATATTTTTTCTTAACCTGGCAGCAAATTCTGGTGTAAAACTGATCTGCATAGGGGGTCTATCTGGTTTTTTATGATCTAAGGCCATTAGTACACGATCTCTATGTTTCATTATATTTTCCTCCCAATAAAAATAGTATTATCCATTATAAATATTATTCTTTTTCAAGCTTATAATATACTTCATTATATTTTATTTTATCCTTTAATTCACTAATATTTGTATTTTCACCAATATGAATGTATTCAATACCGGCAATATCAGCAAAATCTTCCATATACTTAGCATTAATAGCCTGACTAAAACCTGTATGATGAGCACCACCACTTAATATCCAGGCTTTAACAGCTGTCTTTAAATCTGGCTGTGGTTTCCAGACTACTCGTGCTACAGGCAGCTTAGGTAAAGATTCATCAATTGTTTCTACTTGAACATCATTTACAACCATTCTAAATCGGTTACCTAGATCAATAATAGAAGCATTAATAGCAGGTTTATCAGGAGTATTAAAGATTAGACGAGCGGGGTCAGCTTTTCCTCCAATACCTAAGGGGTGAACTTCTAAGAAAGGAGTCTCTTCCGCTAATGTTTCACAAACTTCTAACATATGAGCCCCCAATACTTTCATGTCATCATCTGCTAAATGATATGTATACTGTTCCATAAAGGAAGTTCCGCCTTCTAATCCTTTGGACATAACTTTCATTGCTCTAACTAAAGCAGCTGTCTTCCAGTCTCCTTCTGCTCCAAAGCCGTATCCATCAGCCATGAGTCTTTGCACTGCCAATCCTGGTAATTGTTTTAAGCCATGTAAATTTTCAAAGGTGGTAGTAAAACCTTTGAAATTACCTTCTTCTAAAAATGCTCTCATACCTAGTTCAATCTGGATAGCAGTTTTTATAGACTGATTAAAATCTTCATCGATGGTCTGTTGTATATTATAATTTTCTTTTAACAATTTTACCTCTTGTTCTAATTTTTTATCATCGATTTTATTTACATATTCTACCAGGTCACCTATTCCATAGCCATTCACAGAATAACCAAAGCGAATTTCAGCTTCTACTTTATCTCCTTCTGTTACTGCTACATTCCTCATATTGTCACCAAAACGAGCAATTTTTGCTCCCTGTGCATCATGCCAGGCAGCTGCAACCCTGATCCATCTCCCTAACTCTTCTAAGACATCCGAATCCTGCCAGTAGCCGACAATAACCTTTCTTCTTTTTTTCATTCTTGAGACAATATATCCATATTCTCTACCACCATGGGCAGACTGATTAGTATTCATAAAGTTCATATCTATTTCTGACCAGGGTATTTCTTTATTATATTGAGTGTGGAGGTGAACAAATGGCTTATCTAAAGCCTTTAGACCAGCTATCCACATTTTGGCTGGTGAAAAAGTATGCATCCAGGTTACAATTCCAATACATTTTTCATTACTATTAGCAGCTTGGAAAAAATCTTTAATTGAATTGGGATTAGTAAGAACTGATTTAAAAACAATCTTATATGGTATTTGGGCTGAATTATTTAATCCCTTAACAATTTTTTTGGAGTCTTCTTTAACTTCCTTTAGTACTTCCTCTCCATATAAGTGCTGGCTGCCGGTTACAAACCATACTTCAAAATCATTTAATTTTTCCAATTTTTTCACCTCGCTTTTGGATTCTTTTTACAGAACCTCTCTTTACTAACTTGGGTTTAAACATAACATCTTCACAGTATTCAAATTTACCATCATTAATTCTTTCTAAGGTTATTTTTGCTGCCTTTTCTCCTACTTTTTCTTTTGGGTGTGCAACAGAGGTTATATTCTCTAGATTTGCTTGTTTTGAATTATCAAAACCAATAATTGAAATATCGGCTGGTACATCATAACCTTCCTTTTGTAATATTTCTTTAACAAAAATAGCAACCTGGTCATTAAAGCAAAATATAGCTGTTGGTTGGGGATCAGCATTAATTAATTCCTTTGTAATCTCTTCAATTTCTTTTTTAAAGTTAGTTCTATCTTCAAACTCAGAATTTAAGTACTGTTTTACGTAGTTATTATAAACAGGTATTTTATGATTTTTTAAAGCCTGTTTATAGCCTCTAAAACGACCTAAGGCTGGCTTGTGTAAACCTTTATATATCATGGCAATATTTTCATGTCCCATTTCTAATAGATGTTCGGTTGCTAAGATTCCCCCGTGTTCATCATCTACAGTTATATTATTAAAGTTATCTTCTTTAAATTTACTATCTAAAATTGTTACGGGAATATTATTGTTTACAAACCTCTTTAATAAGGAAGTGTTAGGGTAATTCCTGGCACTTTTAGCCGGTTCTATAATCAGACCATCAACATTCTTTTTTATGAATTCTTTTAAGATTTCTTTTTCTCTTTCATGGTTATCCATTGAATTACCCAATAAAATTTGATAGCCATTCTCATAAAGAATCTTATCAACTGAGCTTAACATATCAGCAAATATATAGGCATGAAGACTAATACTAATAAATCCTATATTTTTAGTTGTTTTATTGGAATTACTCTTATAGAAAGTGCCTACCCCCTGTTTTCTATATAATAGCCCTTCCTGCCTTAATATGTTTAAAGCCTTACGTACTGTATGCCTACTCACTCCATACTTTTCTGAAAGTTCATTTTCAGTTGGTAATTTACTACCTGGTTTAATTTTACCTTCATTTATCATATCTTCAATATCATTTTTGATTTTTATATATTTTGGTAAGTATTCATTTGCCATATATAATCACCTTCAAAGTCATTTTACTTGAGATTTACTGCTATCTAAATAAATAGAATAATTTAAAATAAAAGTACTGTTTATTAACAGTTATCTTTGATTTTTTAGTACAGTATGGAGAGTCACAGCAGTAATAATTAGTAGTCCATATATAAAACGAGTCCAAAAGCCTGACAGTCCTGCCGCTACAATTCCAGCTTCCAAGGAACCAATTAAAAATGCACCGATTAGAGTTCCAAAAATAGTTGCATCTCCTCCATGCATAGAAGTACCACCTACAAATACAGTTGCAACAACCATCATTAGATATCCTTCTCCCATGGTAGGCCACCAGGTTCTCATTCTAAAAATATCTAGAACACCAGCAAAGGAAGCCAAAACAGCCATTAAAACAAAGGTAGCTATTTTAACTTTATCAACATTAATACCCATCATTTTTGTTGCATCTTCATTATCACCAGTAAATAAAATATGTTCTCCAAATTTATGTCTAAATAAGATAAACCATAGAAAAATTCCTAATCCAATCAACCAGTATGATTGGGAAGGAAGTCCAAGTATATCACCTGCAAATATCTTATAAAAGAAACTGTCACTTAAGGCCATAGGATATGCCCTACCCTGTGATAAGATGTTAGAAAAACCTCTAATAAAAAACTGCATACCAATTGTAACAATAATTGAGGGTATTCCAATTTTAGTTACCAATAGACCATTAAAAAGGCCCACCACCGCTCCAGTAGAAATACATGCGATAAGTGCAATAAATATACTTCCAGTTGATTTTAAAGTAATTGCAAATACAAAACCTGATAATGCCATTACAGAAGGAAAAGAAAGATCTATTTCTCCCATAGCTAATATCATAGTTAAACCCAAAGCCATTATCCCTACAAAAGGAACGGTAGAAAGGAATGATTTATAGATACGGGGTGATAAAAATACTTTTGGACTTGTTATCATAAACAAAATTAATACAATTGCAGATATTCCTATAAGTCCTATTTGCGTCTTGTATTTATCATAATTCTTTTTAGATAGTAATTTAGAATCAGAATTCATTATATCACCTAACCTTCTACTTTAGTAAGTTCGATTAATTCTTTATTTAGATTTTCAAGAGATATTTTTTCTCTTTCATATCTACCAACAATTTCGCCCCGGTCTAAAACTACAAAACGATCTGATACAGGATAGACATTTGCTACATTATGAGAAATATAAATACATGCTTTTCCTCTCTTTTTTATATCACGTATAAAGTTAAGAACCTTTTCAACTTCCTGTAATGAAAGAGCCATTGTTGGTTCATCTAAAATAACAAGGTCAGCATCAAAGTGCATAGCCCGACCGATTGCAACACCCTGTTTTTCACCACCAGAGAGGGTTTTTATGTTTGAATCAGGATTTGCACCAATTCCGGTAAAACCCATCAATTCACGCATTATTTCATTAGTTTCTTCTTTTTCTTCTTTTACTTTAATAAAACCTAATTTATTTGTTTTTTGACGACCTAAAAAGATATTACGCCAGAGAGACTGCTTTTCAGCTAAGGCCTGTTCCTGATAAACTGTTTCAATACCAATTTCATGGGCTTTTTTAACAGAGTATTTTCTGGGATTTATCTTTTGATCTTTTATATACATCTCACCTTTGTCAAAGGGATGTAAGCCCGTGATAATTTTGATTAAAGTTGATTTGCCTGCCCCATTATCACCCATAACTCCCACTACTTCATTGGAGCCAACTTCAAAATTAATATCTCTAAGGGCTGTTACACCACCATAATGTTTATGTATGTTTTTCATACTAACCAAACTCATAGTTAATAACCTCCTAATAAGTAGGTGTATTTATTAATTGAATTACCTAGTTATATTAAGTGACAGGGCCTAAAAAGGCCCCATCACATATAAGTCTTCTATATGATTATTTTATCTAATACCTTCTTCTGCTAATGGAGCAATCATGTCAATGTTACCTTCATGTATTAAACCAGCACCTGTATCGATGTGTAAACCTGAGAATCCCCATTTTTCTGTAAGGTAAATTTGATAAATGGGTAGGAATCCTTGTAAGAAGGGTTGTTGGTCTAATACTAAGTCAATATACCCTTTTTCAATTCCTTCTGCAGTTGCAGCAGATAAATCAAAGCCTGCTCCAATAATATCATCAGGTCCTAAGCCAGCTGATTCTATATATGTTTGTAGAGATGAGGTTAAATTACCATGGTCAGTAACAATTAAGTCACAGTCAGGATTAGACTGCAGGTAACCAACTATTACAGGAATACCATTAGAAGCATCTTTATTAACTTCCGCGGAAATTTCCATATAGTCTACCTCTAGACCTGCCTTTTCAAGAGCGTCAATTACACCTTTAGTTCTTTCTCCACGAGCTGGTTTTGATTTAAGTCCCCAAACTAAGGCTTTGTCACCTTCACCAAGTCCAAATCTGGAAACACAGCCTTCACCTAAAGTTTGACCGGAAGGATAAAGTTCCTGACCTACGTATCCAAAACCTTCTCCTTTATACTTTGATTCTAATTCAGTTAATGTAGTATTTTGACTGGTGACAATTATACCTTGTTCTCTTGCTTCTTCTACAAATGGTCTATAAGCTTCATCGCCAGGGTGTCCCATAATAGCTATGCCATCTGGGTTAGCAGCAACAGCTTGTTGGAACTGAGAAACCATTTTCTGTGCGCTCCATTCTGACCACCTGTAGTGTACATTAACTCTGTCACCTAATATTTCTTCTGCTTTTTGAGCACCATTATACACAACAGTTGCAAATGTACCACCAGGAGAACCACCGGGGAAGAAATATATTTCAACCGGGTCATCAGATTCATCCTGTGCCATAGCCGGAAAAGCCATGAGACCAATTAATAGAGAAACAGCTAACAAGATAATACTTACCTTTTTAAACATTTAATAAACCTCCCTTTTTTTATTAAAAGTTTCCTAACAACATTCAATTAATGATTAGTAAGTCAACCTACACCCCCTTTATGGTTAAGCTAAAAGTTATAGTATCTTTAACTTGATCTTTATCAGTTACTATATACGCTAAAAAATTTAAATCTAATGTATGTTTGTATAGACAAATATGGTAAAAATAATTTGCAAATACAAAATATTAATATTCCCAATTCTGTTTTAGGGTTTCAAACATTTCAATTATATTGGCGGGTGGTACCATATTCTGTATATTATGTACAGCTGCAAATACAAAGCCTCCATCTTTAGCTAACTCTTCAATCCTGCTTTTGACTTCTTCTCTCACATCTTTTTTATTGCCAAAAGGAAGAATGTTTTGAGTATCAACAGCCCCTCCCCAAAAGGTTAAATCCTTTCCATATTCTTTTTTTAATATTTTAGGATCCATTCCTTTGGCTGATACCTGAATAGGATTTAATATATCTACTCCAATATCAATAAAATCAGGTATGAATTGAGAACTAGCGCCACAGGTATGAAGAAATATTTTTGCATCACTCATTTTTCGAACTACATCAAAAAGCCTTTTTTGGCGGGGTTTAATATATTCTTGATAAAAACTAGGGCGAATCATTGGTCCATTTTGCATCCCAACATCATCCCAGTAGGCAAATACATCTATATATTCTCCTACTTCTGATAAAAAGTTTTCAGTGGCTTGTATATATAATTGGGTAAACTTTTCCATGATGGCCTCTGCAAACTTCTTATTATTAACGGTTGACATTAAAAATTCTTCCATGCCCCTCACTCGGGCGGGATGTTCAAAAATACCGCCCCCAAAAATTGGTGAACCAACTATGGCATAATCAGTGTTTTTATATAATTTTTCTGCCTTTTTCTTGATTCCTTTCATACGTGCGGGATCGTTTGGGTCGGGCCAATCCATTTCTTCTAGAGCTTTAAGAGAGGATTCTTTTATGGGAAACTCCCGGTAGTCATAATAGAAGCCATCTTTAGGTCTATATAGTTTAGCCCCCCATTGATCAACAAAAGTATAGTAATCTCCTTCTTCTTTAATTTCTAATTCCCAATCGGAAGGACCATTTGTCATTAATGGTACTGTATCAACTTCAGCCCAGTTTAGTAATCTTTCATCTAGAAAAGGTAGTTGCTGTACTACATCCATTATTTCCACTTCATTTTCATCAATCTTAAAGTCAAGTTCCTTCATAAGGTCAATATAGGCTCCTTTACAGATTGAAGTTACAATAGTTGAACCAAGATCAACAGGAATCCGGTCTGGTTCTTTATGGTTTAAGGCTGTATTTATTCTTTGGCGGGAAGTCATTCCCATTTTAGCTCCTCCTTCAAAATATTAATTCATATATTTTTGTATGGTTGTGCAGACAAATATATTAAAAAAATATATCTGTTCTAATATATTCATTAAAGATTAAATCTAAAAATCCTTCTTGAAAATTTAAATTATTCTGAAAATTATAATATTTATTACTCTTTTAAATATTTAAACTGTTTTAATAGTAATCTTTTAGTAAGTTATCAACTAATTGATCTAGTTTGTTCACCTGCTTTAAAAATGTTGTCACAGTATATCTTGACCTAATTTCAAAACCATACTTTAGAGCATTTTCTAATATTTTTTTTGAAATATTTTCGGTTTTATCCATTTGCAGAAAATTATTTTCTATTAATATATTTCTTGATTTTTTAATTATTTCAATATTATTATCAATTAGATTTTTTATATTATCTTCGTTATCTTGTATTTCATCTTTTTGGATATATTCCTTATTCCAGCGTTCATCAAGATTAGTAAGAATTGGCTGTGCTCTATCTCCATATATCCTTTTTATTTCTTCTTCTCTCTTTTTCTTATCCAGTCTAAATTTTAAAGTGGAAAAGTCCAGTTCTCTTAAGTTAAGATAAAATGAAGTAGTAAATAAGGTTCCGATGCCTACTTTAATACCGTGGTATGGTAAATTTAAATTTTCTTTTTCACTAAACATTTCTAAAAAATGAGAAACATGGTGTTCACTACCGGAAGCAGGTCGGGAGCTTTCAACCATAAGCATTGCAATTCCTGAATATATTAATCCTTTAATTAAAGTTTCAATATTTTCAGCTGCTCTTATGTTCTCTTTTTGGAGCAGTTCAATGATATTTTCCAATTCATTTTTGACAATACTGTCTGCTTTTTCACAATAATATTCATCAAATAGGATATCAGCCAGTTTCCAATCCAATAATGACGTTGTCTTGCCTAGTAAATCACCATATCCGGCTAGAATTAAATCAAATGGTGCTTTTCTTAAGACATCAATATCAGCAAAGATTGCTTCAGCAGGAGCTGTGTTATAGGTTTGCTTTACTCCTTCTGCTGTTATAGAAGAAACTGAAGAAGCATAACCATCCATAGATGGAGCGGTCGCTATTATTGAATAGGGTTCTCCCATTTTATAACTGGCATATCCAGTTAGATCATTGATAGAACCCGAGCCACAGGCAATGATATATTGATCTTTAGTATATTCCCTAATTATTTTAAAAAGATTTGTAGGATTAGGTTTAACTTTTTGACCTTTGAGAATTAGGTTGTTTACTTTAAATCCAGCCTCTTTTAATATATTTTTGACAATTTCACCAGCTGCCTGATAAGTATTATTATCATTGATCAATAATACTTTCTTTTTATCAGTTAAAGCATGAAGAGTCTTTGGTATACTTTTTAATATATTTCTACCTACGATTATTTCTTTAATATTAATATGGTGTTCTCTACCACAATTACATTTAAAAGAACTGTTTAGCAAATCTTCTATCATTAGAAAACTCTCCTTTTGAAATGAGGTTTATTTTATCTTTTAATTCAATTATTCATATTGTTGTTTAATATCCTTTAACCTTTTCATCACATCATTTTCTCCTCGTCCAAAGTAATCATGCAGTCTTTCATATTCTTGATACAATTTTTCATATATTTTGACATTTTCTTTATTGGGTTGATAGACCTTATCTTCAAGATGGGCCATCTTTTTACTTGCTTCGTTAATATCATCATATCCACCATTTTTACTACCAGCTGCAACTGCGCCGTGCATGGCAGAACCTAAGGCGGGAGTTTGTTTAGAAGCAGCTATTTTAATCGGTTTATTTGTTACATCAGCATAGATTTGCATCAATGTTTCATTCTTTTTTACTAATCCTCCACAACCATATAGTTCATTAATTTCGACTCCGCTCTCTTCAAAGGTCTTAATTATCTTATTGGTCCCAAAAGCAGTAGCTTCAATTAACGCTCTAAATATTTCACCTGGTTTGGAATTCAAGTGAAGACCTAAGATCATACCGGTTAAATCAGCGTCAACTAGAACTGAACGGTTACCGTTCCACCAATCAAGGGCTAAAAGGCCACTTTCACCAGGTTTTAGCTCTTGAGCCTTTTCTTCTAAGTAGTCATAGATATTTTTATCATTTTCTTTTGCTTCCCTTTCAAAATAGGCTGGAACACCTTCATTTACATACCATTCAAAGATATCACCTACAGCAGATTGGCCTGCTTCATAACCATAAAAGCCCGGTAAGATACCATCTCTTATTACTCCGGTCATACCTGGGACAAATTGTTCCTTGTTATCAATTACCATATGACAGATGGAAGTACCCATTACCATGACCATTTTAGCCGGTTCGGACACTGTTACAGCCGGAACTGATACAAATGAGTCCACATTAGCTACCGCAACAGCTACCTCAGGAGTTAAATTTATCTTTTCAGCAATATCTTCTTTAAGGTTACCTGCCTTTTCGCCTAAATCATAGATGTCTTTTGAAAGCTTTTCTTCTACCACATTTTCTAACCTTGGATCTAAAGCTTTAAAGAATTCTTTGTCAGGATAACCGCTTTCTTTACTCCAGATTGCTTTATACCCGGTAGTTGAAATATTTCTTTTTTCTACCCCGGTTAGCTGCATTATTACCCAGT